>JABHUT010000213.1 GCA_018658685.1 Alphaproteobacteria bacterium | reverse complement strand
TCATCAAAAAAAATAATATCAGGCTCAGGAAAAATAGCTCTTGCTAAAGCAACTCTTTTTTGCATACCCCCTGATAGCTCGGATGGGAATAAATTTAATACCTCAGGTCCTAGACCAACTTTCTCAAGAGTTTGTTCCGACTTAATTTTACATTTCTTTTCAGGTACTTTTTCTTGAAGTGCTGTAAAGCTTACATTTTTCCATATTGGGAGGCTATCAAAGAGAGCGCCACCTTGAAATAGCATTCCAATTTTTGTATTATTTTTATTAATGTATTTTAAATTTTTATCATAAATTTCTTTATTATTTATTCTTATAGAGCCCTTATCAGGATTTATTAAACCAAGTAAGCATTTAAGCATTACTGATTTACCAGTCCCTGATTGACCAATTACAACTGCTGATTCACCTTTTTTTATTTTGATATTTAAATTTTTAAGTACATTGTTGTCTTGAAACTTTTTATTTAAATTTTTAATTTCAATCATCATTAATCCTATCAAGAAACAAAAAGAAGATTTGTCATTATATAATTTGTTGCAAGTATCAATATTGAAGAACTTACAACGGCATTCATAGTTGATTTACCGACACCCTGAGCCCCCCCTTTAGAGTGAAAGCCGTGAAAACAGCCCATTAATGTTATGATAAAACCAAATGCTGACGCCTTAATGAGACCAGAGATTATATCTTTTGAGTCAAGGAATATTTCTGTATTTTGTAGGTAAGCTGTTCCATTGAAGCCTAAACTTTGAACGCCTACAAGCCACCCTCCCATAATCCCAATAATATCTGCAAAACCAACTAAAATAGGTAACGCTATTATTCCTGCAATAACTCTAGGTAATACTAGGTACTCGAAAGGGTCGGTTGAAAGAGTTTTTAAGGCATCAATTTGTTCCGTTACTTTCATTGTTCCTAGTTCGGCAGCGATAGCAGCCGAAACTCTACCTGCAACAACTATACCACCTAAAACTGGTCCTAACTCTCTTGTTATTCCGAGAGCAACTATTGATGAAACAATAATCTCTGAATTAAATTGGTTTCCGCCATAATATATTTGTATAGCTAATGCACCACCTGTAAAGAAGGAGGTGAGGGCAACAACCGGAAGAGATAAGTAGCCAATTGATAATAGTTGAGTAAAAATATTTTTTAGATACCATCTTGAAAAAGCAGCTTTAAATATATGTACAATAAATATAAAAATTTTTCCTGTTTCTTGAAAAAAACCAACAACAGATGAACCAGTATTAATTAAGATTTTCATTTCTATTTATTCCATTCTTTCTGGAATAAATTCATCACGTGCAAGATCTGAAAACCTAGTAAACTTCTCTGTAAATTGCATATCGACTGATTTAACAGCTCCATGCCTGTGTTTTTCTATTAAAACGGATGCCTTTCCATGAGCCTCAGTCATTTTATTTTGCCAGTCTATATGTTGCTCTGTTCCAGCATCAGGTTCGTCTCGCCTCAAGTAATACTCCTCTCTATATACAAACATTACTATATCGGCATCTTGTTCAATTGCTCCAGAGTCCCTTAGGTCGGATAATTGTGGTCTTTTATTGTCTCTTGATTCAACATTTCGTGATAATTGTGAAAGAGCAATTACAGGTACATTTAATTCCTTGGCAAGAGCCTTGAGGCCTTGGGTGATTTGTGAAATTTCTTGAACAACATTACCTCTGTACTTATCAGATCCTGTAGTTGCTAATTGAAGGTAATCAACAACTATTAAAGATAGTTCTTGTTTTTTTTGTTTTAGTGTTCTCGATAATCTTCTTGCTCTAGAGGATAGGACGCCAATAGGTATGGCACCTGTTTGATCTATGTAAAGAGGAACATTTTTAAGATCTTCAGCTACCTTCATGTAATTACTGATTTCTCTTTCATCGATCTTTCCTTGTCTAACATCACTAGATGAAACCCCAGCCTGGTCAGAAATAATTCTAGTGCTTAATTGTTCTGCAGACATTTCAAGAGAGAAAAAAGCAACTGCACCAAACTTATTTTCATCTGAATTTTCTTTTACGGTAGTTATTTCATTATTATTTATTTCATCACTAAATTTCTTAGCAATATTAAAAGCTATATTTGATGCTAATGATGTTTTTCCCATAGCAGGTCTTCCGGCAAGTATAATAAGGTCAGACTTTTGTAATCCTCCTAAGGCTTTATCTAAATCAGAAAAACCAGTTGCTAGACCTGCCAATCCATCATCGGATGCATAAGCATTTGCGGCAGCATTTATAGACTCTGCTATAGAATCCTCAAAATTATAAAAACTTTTACCAGATTGTCCTTTTTGATCAATTTCATAAAGTTGAATTTCAGTTTCTTCAATAATTTCAGAAACTTCTCTATCTTCACTTAGGGCGTACGAAGAGTGTTCTAAAGATTCTGCTGTTTGAATTAATTGCCTTCTTATAGAAAGTTCATAAATCTCATTTGCAACATCTTTTATAACTAAGCTATGGCTGGCATTAGCTACCAAACTAATAAAATAGCTGTCTGAATCAAAAACATCATTAGTCTCAAAAAGTGTTTTTAGAAAAAGAATGGTAATAGCCTTGCCATTATTATTCATTTGTATAATTTTTTCGTAGATTTCTTGATGAAATGCCTCGTAGAAATGAAAATCCTTTAATCCAAGTTGTGAAATTCTATCAATAAGCTCATTATTTTTTATTAATGCGCCCAATAACTGTTGTTCGGCTTCTAAATTATGAGGTAGCTCTTGTTGACGATCACTAACTTGATTCTGGTTTAATATAATTGGGGATGATTGCTCCATATAGGCAATCTACATCTTAAACGAATATAAAATAAAGAAAATTATCTGTGGATAAGTGTGAATATTGGGGTTAAGTTTTTAACTATCTGTTTCTTTTGATTCTTGTTGTTCAATTTCTTCTTCCAAAACGACTTCTTCATTATGTTTGTTAGAGTCGTTTGGCTTAGAATCTTCATTATCAGCCGCCTCAACTTCGTCTGAAATTGAGTCATTTGGTAAGGCTCCTTCTTCAAAGATTTCCTCTAGATCGATTGACTCTTCTTCTTTTGACTTTTCAAGCTCAATATTTTGTCCACTTATTAATGCTTCTGCTTCTTCTATACTTCTTGAAATATATATATCAATGCTTGAAGTAACCTCTGGATGAAGTTTAAGTCTTATTTCATGGTAACCAATTTCTTTAATAGGTTTATCGAGAACAATTTGATTTTTTTCTAATGAAAATCCTTCTTCCTCAAGCTTATCCTTGATGTCTCCAGAATTAACTGAACCATATAATTGTCCCGTGTCACTAGCTTGTCTAATAACAATATAGTTATCTTTAGTTATTTTATTAGAAATTGCTTCAGCTTCACTTTTAAGTTTTAAATTTTTTGCTTCTAAGTTTATTTTTTCTTTTTCAAAATATTCAAGATTTATCTTATTTGCTCTTAATGCTTTGTTTTTGGGTAATAAAAAATTTCTTGCAAAACCATCTTTTACAACAACAACATCGCCCATTTGGCCAAGACGTTCAATTCTTTCAAGTAATATTACTTCCATTTTTATTAATCCATTTGGTAGGGAATAAGGGCAATATAGCGAGATCTTTTAATAGCCTTTGCTAGTTCTCTTTGTTTTTTTGCCGAAACAGCTGTTATTCTACTAGGTATCATTTTGCCTCTCTCTGAGAGATATTTTCTTAAAAGTTTAGTATCTTTATAATCTATTTTTGGTGATTTATCTCCAGAAAAGGGACATGTTTTCTTTCTACGAAGAAAAGGTCTCTTTGTTGGAATCTGGGTAATATTTGGAATAACATTATTCATTATTAAGCACCCTTATTAGAGCTGTATGAGCCCTCTTTTTTAACAGAAGCTTTCATCACAGGAGATGTTTCCTGACTTAAATCTTCAGTTTTTGTTGTTAAAAATCTCAAAACATCCTCATTTAATTTTTGAATTCTTTCTAATTCTTGGATAGCTACGCTTGGGCTATCTATTCTTAATAAAGAATAGTGACCTCTTTCACTTTTTTTAATCTTATAAGCAAGGTCTCTTAACCCCCAATATTCGGTATAAACGGCTTTACCGCCGTTATCTTTAATAATAGTCTTTATTTCATCAACTAGGTTCTCAACTTGCTGAGGAGCAATCTCTGGTCTAGTTATAAATACATGCTCGTAATATGGCATTCATGTTCCTTTTAAGATTATATTTTAAAAACTAAGGAATTCTTTAATGCATTAAAGTTTAATTTGCAAGCTTGTTATAATGTCATTAATTGAATTATATACGAGATATATAAGGAGTTTAAAATGAAGGCAATTGTTTTTCCTGGACAGGGTAGTCAGTTTGTAGGAATGGGGCATGACTTATATGCTTCTTTTTCTGAAGCTAAGGAAGTTTTTGAGGAAGTGGATGACACGCTTGAGCAAAATTTATCTAAAATAATGTTTGAAGGACCAGAAGAAACCCTTACTTTAACTGAAAATACACAACCGGCTATAATGGCTGTTGGTATGGCTATTATAAAAATTTTAAAATGCCGTGGTTTCAGGATTGATTTAATTTCCGATATTTTAGCTGGCCATTCTTTGGGTGAATATACTGCGTTAGCCGCTTCAGAGAGTTTATCCTTAAAGGATGTTTCTTTACTATTAAAGGTTCGCGGTAAAGCAATGCAAGGTGCAGTGCCAAATGGTCAGGGCTCAATGGCAGCAATATTAGGTCTCTCAATAAAAGAAGTTATTGATATAATTGACGAAAATCAATTAAATGACAAGGTTTTTCCAGCGAATGACAATGCCGAAGCCCAGGTTGTTATATCTGGTCTAAAAAATAATATAGAGGGATCTTTGGATATTTTTTTAAAAAATGGAGCAAAAAAAGCTCTTCAGCTCTCTGTTAGTGCTCCTTTTCACTGCCCATTAATGAATCCTGCAAAGGAAATTATGTCTGAAGCTATTAAAAATGTTGATTTACTAAAGCCAGTTGTTCCTGTTTTATCGAATGTAAAAGTTAATTCAGAAGAGAGTATCGACGGAATAAAAGATAATTTAATAAATCAGGTTACAGAAATTGTTAGGTGGAGAGAGATAATGATCAAGCTTGAAGAAGTGGCGGTTACTGATTTTTATGAGATAGGTAGCGGTTCAGTTTTAAGTAACCTTGCAAAAAGAAGCTGTCCATCATTTAATAGAAAGTCCATTAATAATAAGTCTAGTGTCGATGACTTTCTTTTGTTACTAGATAAATGAGGTGTCGAATGATTAATTTGGAGAAAAAAAAAGTTTTACTAACTGGCGCTAGTGGCGGTAT
>JABHUT010000212.1 GCA_018658685.1 Alphaproteobacteria bacterium | reverse complement strand
TATCCGAAAATTGGTAAGACCTCTGTTGCCTAAGCCTGGCGAAGGACCAAGTGAGGAAACTATGGAAAATGGTTTTTTTGACAGCTTCTTTACTGCCGAATTAGATAATAATGAGAAAAAGTTATTTCGCGTTCACGGTAAGGGTGACCCAGGATATAAGGTTACATCAAAATTTGTTTGTGAGAGCGCATTAACTCTTGTTAAAGAGCGCGAAAAATTACCAGGTGGTAATGGATATGGAGGTGTTCTTACTCCTGCATCGGGCCTTGGACAACCATTAATAGATAGACTTTCTTCAAATGGTGTTAATTTTGAAGGACCGCTCTAGTTAAATAGCTATAACGCCGCCATCAACCGATATAGAGTCACCTGTTGTGAAGGATGAATCTTCTGAGGCAAGAAATAAAACTGCTCTGACAACTTCTTCAGGCTCTCCAACTCTGTTCATCGGATGTGAGGCTGCAAAATCTGCAAGCTGTTGTTCGGGATTTTCAGCACCCTCAACATACCTTTGCATCATTGGTGTATTAATAGCGCCTGGCTGAACAGCATTGCATCTTATTTTATAACCCATTTGGGCACAATGAAGCGCTACTGTACGTGTTAAAATTAAAACCCCGGCTTTACTGTAATTGTAAGCAATAACAAATGGCTGCGGCCTAGTAGCTAATGAAGAAGCAAAGTTTACAATTGAACCAGATCTATCCTTCATGGACTTTACAGCAAATTGGCAGCCTAAGAATACTGAAGTTCCATTTATAGCATGCGTCCTGTTCCAATGATCAAAAGTTTCATCTTCAATAGTTGCAGGCTCACTTATACCAGCTGCATTTATAACAGATGTGATTTTGTTGAATCTATCACCTAAATGCTCTTCTAGTGAATTCCATGATTCTGGATTTGTTACATCAGCCTTAAAAAACTCACAAGATTTTCCAATCTTATCTGCAACTGATTTTCCCATTTCTTCATTTATATCGAGAGTTACAACTTGACCCCCTTCATTGACAACATGTTCTGCAGTTAAAGCTCCCATTCCTGATGCTCCACCAGAAATAATTACTAATTTATCTTCAAATCTAGGCATACTGATCTCCGTAAATGCTAAGAAAGTTAACGCTTTCTATTTTTTTCAAAATATTCTTGATCTTTTTTTATTTGTTCTTTTAATTTTTTATTTTCTAAAGTTTCTTTCGAATTTACTTTAGGGGGTGTATTACAAACAGAAATTCCCATATCATTCCTTCTTAACAAATAAGAGATTATAAAATTAAATGAATAATATAAAAGATAAAGATAAAATTAAAGTTTTTTACAATGATACTTGCCCAATTTGTAAAAGAGAAATAGATACTTATAAACTTAGATCTAGCAATATTGAGTTTAGTGACTCCTCATTGATGGACGATAAGTATAATAGAAGGATGCATGCATATAAAGACGGTGTTGAGTATGTCGGTGCAGAAGCTTTTCTTATTGTTTGGAGAAATACAAGGGGGTTTAAATGGCTTTCATATCTTTTTAACAATAAGATTAGTATAATTATTATGAATCTTATTTATGAGCCATTAGCTTTAATTATATACAAAATGCATCTCAAAAGGTTGAAAAAAAATAAATGAAATTAGTTTCTTATGAAGAAGACAGTTCGATTAAAATTGGAGCCCTTAAGGGAGACTTGGTAATTCCATTTTCTAACGATCCAAATATTCCGAACGATATGCTTTCCTTTTTAGAATCTGGCGAAGCTGTAATAGATTTAGCTAAAAATGTTATTGAAAAAAATCAGAATACTATTTCAATGGATAGCTGCAGATTGGTTAATCCAGTTTTAAGACCGCCAAAAATAATTGCTATAGGTCTTAATTATCAAGATCACTTGGAGGAAATTAGAGCAATAGGCAGGGAGGTCGAAGACCCCAAAGTTCCGATGATATTTAACAAGCAGTCTACCTCAGCCTGTGGACCATACGAAGATATACATGATCCAAAAGTTTCTGATAAATTAGATTATGAAGGAGAGCTTGCTTTTGTAATTGGAAAAAGGTGTAGGCATGTCCCAAGGAGTGAAGCTCATAAAGTTATTGCGGGGTATTGTGTTTCGAATGATGTAAGCGTTAGGGACTGGCAATTAAGGGTGCCAACTTTTACAATAGGAAAGTCTTTTGATACTCACTGTCCTTTTGGACCAGCAATAGTAACAACTGATGAGATTTCTGATCCACATAACCTTCAAATTAAAACCGAGGTCAATGGAGAAGTAAGACAAAATTCTAATACCAAAAACCTTATTTTTAACTGTTTTGAGTTAGTTGAGCACTTATCTACATCCTTTACTTTAGAGCCAGGAGATCTAATTTTATCAGGTACACCAGGTGGAGTAGGTGTAGCAGATGATAAATTCTTAAAAGATGGTGATGAGGTTAAAATTAGTATCTCTGAGCTAGGTTATATAGAAAATAAGGTAATTAACGAGCCTCCATCAACGGTTACTTATTGATTAATTTATTTATCATTACCGGATATCATTAGGCGGTTTTCCATAATTTTTATAATTGGTTTATCTATAACTTTTCCTTTAAAGGAAAATACGCCCTTATTACCCTCATTAAAGGCTTGAATGATTTCTTTGGCCTCTTCTATTTCCTCATCAGTTGGAAGAAAATATTTTTTAACAACATTAATCTGAGATGGATTAATTGTTGCTTTTCCATTAAATCCTATCGATTTAGACAGCTTGCTTTCAGATTCAAGACCTTTTGTGTCTAAAGTATCCATAAATGGACTATCAATTGAAAAAATATTATTAATTGAACACTCGTTTATTATTTTAGAGCGAGCATATAGCATCGAATCCCAATTCATTTCCGACCCAATAATACTACTTAAGTCAGCAGCTCCAAAAGCAAGACCAGTAACATTTCTTCCAGAAGCTATTTTACCTAAATTTTTAATTGCTAAGGGTGTTTCTATTAAGGGAATAATTGATAATTTATCTGGTATTTTTATGAAATCTTTATCGGATTCAAATTTTGGGATTATGATTCCATAATCTAAATCTTTAAAAAAATCTAAATCTGTTATGCCAGTTTCAGTATTTAGATCATTAATTCTGATATAGGACAATATATCTAATGAATTTTTAACAAGAAAAGCATATAAATTATCTCTAGCGGATATTTTATCTTCTTGCAGCACAGAGTCCTCTAAATCGAATATAATTCCATCCGCACCAGAATTTAAGGCTTTATCAACATAGTCTAATTTATTGGCAGGTATAAAGATTGGTGAAATAGGAAATTTAGTCATTTAAAGCTCACTTATATTTTAAGCAATCTTATCATTAAAAATTAAAATGTAGTATGGAAAAGCTATGTATAGTAAAATTACTGCTCAAATGAAAAGAAAATTAAATTATGTTTAATATTAAGAATAAAAATATTTTAATAACCGGTGCAACTTCTGGTATTGGTAGGTCGACTGTTTTAGCATTATCTTCAATGGGAGCTAGCGTTACATTTATTGCGCGTAATAAAGATAAAGCAGAAATTCTCTTAAAGGAACTTAATACAAAATCCCAAAATAAGGCAGCCTACATACTTGCAGATCTTTCATCTCAGAAAGAAGTAAAGAGTGCAGCAAAAGAATACTTGAAGATGAACAGGCCTCTAGATATTTTAATTAATAATGCTGGCCTTATTAATTTAAAAAGACGTGAAACTATAGATGGTTTTGAAGAAACATTTGCAGTAAATCATTTAGCTTATTTTAGTTTAACCAACCTTCTGATTGATAAACTTAAGGAATCCGAATCTGCTAGAATTATTAATATTTCTTCCGGAGCACATCAATTTGTAAAAAGAATGAATTTTGATGATATACAATCTGAAAAAAACTATAAGCCATTTAAAGTTTATAGTTATTCAAAGCTTGCAAATATTTTGTTTACAAGAAAATTATCAGAAATTTTAAAAGATGATAATATAACGGTTAACTGCCTTCATCCAGGCGTAGTCGCTACAGGTTTTGCCAGTCAAAATGACTCAAAGTTTCAAAAATTTCTATTTAAACTAAGCAAACCTTTTATGCGTTCAAGTAATAAGGGCGCTGAGACTTCTATTTATTTATCCTCATCCGACGATGTATCAGATGTTAGTGGTAAATATTTTTATAATTCTAAAGTCTCTAAAATATCTTCAGGTGCTTCAAACGAAGAGGATACAGAAAGGCTTTGGAGGATAAGTATGGAGCTTACAGAGCTAGTATAATGAAGGGTATTGTTTTAATAAATTTGGGCTCACCAAAAAATTTAAAATTATCTTCTGTTAAAAGTTATTTAAGAGAGTTTTTATCTGATGACTATGTTTTAGATATTCCAAAATTAATTCAAAAGATTTTGGTGAATTTTATTATTGTTCCTTTTCGCTCATTAAAAACAAAAAAGGCATATGAGAGTATTTGGACCTCTAAAGGGTCTCCATTAATTATTAACACCAATCTTATTGGAAAGAAATTAGAAGAAAAATTAAACTTACCGGTAGAAATAGCAATGCGTTATCAAGAGCCATCAATAAAAGATTCTATCTTGAGGTTATTAGAAAGTGGTTGCGATGAAATTACTGCTGTACCCCTGTATCCTCACTATGCGCAAGCAACCTCATTGACTACAAGTATTGAGGTAGAAAGGGTTATTAAAGATATCGATCCTGATATTAAATTTTCTATTACACCACCATTTTATCGTGAAGAGGGTTATATAAAGTCTCTTTCTAATTCTATTAAAAATTATTTACCTAATGAATTTGATTACCTTTTATTTAGTTATCATGGGATTCCTGAGAGACATGTGAAAAAAATGGATCCTACTTTATCTCACTGTTTAAATAATAAGGATTGTTGCAGCGTAAGTTCTGAAGCTCATAAATACTGTTATAAGCACCAGGTTTTGACTACTTCTGAACTGTGTGCAGAGCAACTAGGTTTGAATAAAGATCAATGGGGTGTCTCTTTTCAGTCTAGAATTGGCCCTGGATGGTTGCAACCTTTTACGGATAAGGTATTGGAAGAGTTTCCTAAGCAAGGAGTAAAAAAAATTGTGGTAGTTTGTCCTGCATTTATTGCTGATAATCTTGAGACTTTAGAAGAGATGGACATTAGAGCAAGAGAGACCTTTTTAGATTATGGGGGTAAGGAGTTTACTTTTGTTCCCTGTATTAACGATAACGGTTTATGGATTGATTTTTTAGCTAATTTTATAACAGAATAACTTTTTATATTCAGTGCATTTAGGAGATTTAAATGAATGATTTTGTATATCCAGGTATCTTAAGTAGCCTTTCTCTTCTTGTTTATTACTTTACTTTATTTAAAGCTGGAACAGCCCGAGTTAAGTACAATATCCAGGCACCCTCACATGATGGACCCGAAGAGTACGTTAGAAAAGTTAGAGTTCATCATAATACTTTAGAGCATTTAGTCCTTTTTCTTCCTGGTTTATGGCTATTTTCATTTGCGGTTGATCCTGTATGGGCTTCACTTATAGGAATTTTATGGCCAATTGGAAGAATTGGTTATGCTTTTGGATATTATAAAGATGCCAATAAAAGAGGCTTAGGCTTATATATAAGTATGCCTCCAATTTATATTTTTATAATAGGTTCATTAGTAGGATTTATTTTAAAGATCTGAATATTATTTTATTAAATATGATTTTAAGTAGAGGTTACAAATGAATAACTTAGGAAAAAATAAACAACTAATTCTATCAAAACATCCTACTGGATTGACAGAAATAGATGATTTCGAGGTAAGGGAAGTCGAGGTTCCCGAGATTAGCGATGGTGAAATTTTAATTCAAACTCATTATGTTGGTGTTGATGCTGCGCTTAGACTTATCGTTAGAGATAGCGATGAGTTTTTATTTAGAGTTCAACCCGGGGATATAATTCATGCAAATGTAGCTGGAAAAGTAATTGCTTCGAATAATTCAGAATATAATGTTGGTGAATTTGTGAATGGTTCTTTAGGAGTTCAAAATTTTGCAATTTCAGATGGTAGTGATTTAGAGAAGTGTAATACTGATCTAGCTCCATTGGGCTCTTGGCTAGGAGGTTTCGGTGTTTCTGGATTAACTGCTTATTTTGCTCTTTTTGACGAATGTAAACCTCAGCCTGGGCAAACTGTTTTAGTGACTGGTGCAGCAGGAGCGGTTGGTTCAATGGCTGGTCAATTAGCGAAATTAGCCGGAGCAAGGGTTATAGGTACAACTAGTAGTGCAAAAAAATGTAAATGGTTAATTGATGAGTTGGGGTATGATGTTGCTATAAATTATAATGACCATGATTGGATTGAGCAATTAGAAAAAGAATCACCAAATCGAATTAATATCATTTTTGATAACACAGGTGGCGTTGTTATGAATGAAAGTTTAAAATTAATTGCTATGCACGGTGTAGTTTTACTGTGTGGCTCTACATCACAATACACTGAAGATAAAATGGATGGTCCATCTAATTATATTTGGTTGGGTAGTATGAGGGCGAGATTACAAGGTTTTGTAATTTTTGATTATATTGATAGATATCCTGAAGCAAGAGAAAATATGTCTAAGTGGATAAATTCTGGCTTACTTAAAATTCCTGAATATTGTTGTGAAGGTGATATTGATGATTTTCCTGAAACCTTTCGAAAGCTTTTTGAGGGGGAAAATTTAGGGAAAATGCTTTTAAAGCTCTCTAATATATAACGATAAAAAAAGTTTATTAATTTTTTTAAAATAGTGCCTTGTTATAATTTTTATATTATAATTTTTTTATGGAAAATCATTATGATGTATTAGTTGTGGGCGCTGGAATTTCAGGTATTGGCGCAGGTTATCATTTACAAACAAAATGCCCGAAGAAGTCTTATGCAATCTTAGAGGGCAGGGATACAATTGGCGGTACGTGGGATTTGTTTCGCTATCCAGGAATAAGGTCTGACTCGGATATGTATACCTTAGGATTTTCTTTTTATCCCTGGAAGGAAAAAGAAGCAATAGCTAATGGACCTTCTATTCTTAAATACCTTCATGAAACATCAGAAAAATTTAATATAAAAGAAAAAATAAAGTTTGGTCATTATGTTGAGAGTGCATCTTGGTCTACAGAAAATTCATTATGGGAGCTAAAAGTTAAATCCAAAGAGCAAGTTCAAAAGATGACCTGCAATTTTATCTTTATGTGCTCGGGGTATTATTCTTACAAAGAGGGATATACGCCAGATTTTAAAGGTATTGATAATTTTAATGGTCAGATAATTCATCCTCAAAAATGGACTGATGACGTAAACTATAATGATAAAAATGTAATTGTTATTGGAAGTGGTGCTACAGCAGTTACAATTGTTCCTGAAATGGCTAAAAAAGCTAAACATGTAACTATGCTTCAAAGGTCACCAACATATGTAGTCTCAGCTCCAGAAAAAGATCCTGTAGCTAAAATACTTCAGAATTTTTTGCCAAATAAAGCTGCTTACTTTTTTGTTCGATGGAAGAATATTATAAGGCAGCATTGGTTTTTTACTCTTTGTAAGAAGAATCCAAAAAGGGTAAAAGATTTTATTTTAAGCCAAATTCGTAAAGAGCTTGGTCCGAATTACGATATCAAAAAACATTTTACACCAAACTATAATCCTTGGGATCAAAGAATGTGCTTAGTTCCAAACGGTGATTTATTTGAATCAATTAAAAATAAAAAAGCATCAGTTGTTACTGATCAAATAGATCATTTTACTGATAAAGGGATAAAATTAAAATCAGGGGATGAGCTAGGTGCTGATTTAGTTGTTACTGCAACTGGATTAAACATGGAATTGCTTAGTAATATTGAATTAATAGTCGATGAAGAAAAAATTGATTTATCAAAAACTATTACTTACAAAGGAATGATGTTTAGCGGCGTTCCTAATCTTGTTTCTACATTTGGTTATACCAATGCATCCTGGACTCTAGGTGCAGATTTAACATCCGAGTATGTTTGTAGGTTAATAAATCTTATGGAAAAAAAATCTTTAAAAAAATGCTGTCCTGAGGCCAACGATAACATTGAGCAAGATGAAAATTACTTAAATCTTTCATCAGGGTATATTGAAAGATCTAAAAATATTTTTCCAAAACAAGGTAAGAAAAAACCTTGGAAAAACAATCAAAATTTTATTAAAGATGTTTTTCAAATTCGTTATGGAGAAATAAAAGACGGCGATATGAAGTTTTCATAATAATAAAATTAAGATTTAAGTATTTATTCAATAACCATTTATCAAATATTAAAGTTTAGGAAAGAAAATGAAATCAAAAATATGTGAAATGTTAGGTATAGAATTTCCTTTATTAGCTTTTTCTCATTGTAGAGATGTTGTGGCTGCAGTTTCAAAAGCTGGTGGTATGGGTGTTTTTGGAGCAGTTAATTTGCCGCCAGAGCGTTTGAAAGAAGAATTGACTTGGATTGATGATCATGTCGACGGAATGCCGTATGGAATTGATCTAATTGTTCCAAATAAATTTGAAGGTAAGGGTGAGGAGGTTTCTACTGAGCAGATATTGAATGCAATTCCCCAAGGTCATAGAGATTTCACTAAAGGAATTTTAAATGATTATGATATTGATACCGATGGCCTAGAAGATTTAAAAGAGGGGGCTAAGCAATTCAGAATGAATCTTTCTGATGAAGGTGCCGCAACCTCACTTGAGGTAGCCTTTGAGCACCCCATTAAGTTAGTTGCAAATGCTCTTGGTGTTCCTCCAAAAGTTATGCTTGATATGGGAAAAAAACATGGTGTTGCTGTTGCAGCTTTAGTAGGGGCAAAAGAGCATGCAATAAAACAAGTTGAGGCAGGAGTAGATATTCTAATTGCCTCGGGCGGAGAAGCGGGAGGTCATTGTGGAGACGTTTCAACAATGGTATTAATTCCAGAAGTTTATAAAGCGACTCAACCAATTAGGGATGTCCCAATTTTAGCAGCTGGTGGCATTACTACTGGTTCTCAGATGGCAGCAGCTATGTCGATGGGCGCATCAGGTGCCTGGTGTGGTTCAGTTTGGCTAACAACTTCAGAGGCAGAAACAAACCCTGTAGTTAAAGAAAAGATGTTAGCTGCAAGTTCTAGAGATACTGTTAGATCAAAAAGCCGAACAGGTAAAAATTCAAGGCAACTTAGATCTCCGTGGACTGATGCTTGGGAAAACAAAGGTCCAGAACCATTACCTATGCCTTTACAGTCTCTTGTTAGTGAGCCCGCACTTAAGAAAATTGATAAATTATCTCAAAGCGGTCATGAAGGTGCTAAAGAGTTAGCAACATACTGGGTTGGTCAAGGTGTTGGCTTAATGAATCAATCAATGTCATCTGGTGCTGTTGTTCAAAACTTTAAAGAAGAGTTTATTGAAGCCTATGAAAGGCTTACAAATTATTTAAGTTAATTGTTAAATCTTAATTATGTATAAACTCATGACTATTTTTTTAATTTTTTTGATATTACTAGCTCTAACTATTGGATATCTTTTCTTAACAAAGCCTAAGAATATGCCATTTATGGGTCATTTTGCAGACAAAATTTTATATGGTTCTCTTTATTATTTTGATAGCCCTGATATTAGCTATACTTACGCAAAAAAGAATAAAGTTAGTTTAAAATTACATTTCTTTCTTCCAAAAGAACAAGAAGTTAAGTCAAGTTTATTGCTCTTTCATGGGGGTGGTTGGGCTTTTGGTTCGTCTTATTCTCTTTTTAAGATATGCAGAGATTTATCCAAAGCAGGAATAGTTTGTGCAAGTGCAGATTACCGTCTTGGTTTAAAGCATAATACAAGGGTTAAAGACTCGATGTCAGATGCGCATGATGCATATAACTGGATGATTGAAAACTCTGATAAATTAAGCATTGAAAAAGATAAAATTATGGTTGGTGGAGCATCTTCCGGAGGTCAGCTTGCCGCATCTCTAGCAATGATTCCAGACGAAAAAAACAATATTCATGATAATATTAAAGCAATGGTATTTTTTAATCCTGCCTTAAATACTTCTTTTTTAAATACAGAAATTCCTGAAAATATCGATGAAAGAAGAAAAAAATTATGGCTGTATGTGAGAAAATTATTTGAAGGAAAATCAGATGATTTTTCGCCTTCAAATTTTATTCGCAACAACCTTCCTCCTTCTATTATTTTTCATGGAGAAAAAGATAAAACAATTCCCATTTTCTTAATAGATGAATTTACTAAAGAGATGAAAGAGCAGGGTAATTCAGTTAAATTGTTTAGATGGAAAGATAAAGGGCATCAATTTTTTAGATGGGATAAAGAGGCTTATCCTGAGGTAATGAAAGAATTAATAGCTTTTATTAAGTTACAAGAAAATTAAAGGAGAATTTTATGCCATTAAAGACATCAATTTTTGGATCAGCTGTGAGTATTTTTTTGGCAGGATTTATAGCACTTTTATCCAGTGAAAACAGCTATACTGTGATGGGTATTCCATCATTAATTTTTTGTGCTATTTATTCTTTTGGTATCCATTGGATATTTTTTATTCATGCTTACTCATATCAAACTGAGCATTACTTCGATGCTACTGGAAGCTTTACATACATTAGTCTTTCTTTAATTTTAATCATTAACTCTATCAATAATTACAGTGATAATGGTTTAAATATCTATTCTCTTATTATTGGCTCTATGGTTATTATTTGGGCCATGCGCTTAGGATCTTTTTTATTTAAAAGGGTAAAGGAAGTTGGACAGGATATTCGTTTTATCGAAATGAAAAAAGATTTTTTTTGGTTTCTTATGACATGGACTTTATCAGGCCTTTGGGTTTTCTTAACTTATGCCGCGGGTCTTTTGGCAATGACTTCTGTAAGTATAGAGAATTCATTTAGCCATTATCATTATTTTTGTCTAATTTTAGGTAGTTTATTTTGGGTCATAGGATTTTTAATTGAGGTAATATCTGATCATCAAAAAAAGGTGTTTCGAAGAAATGAATCTAATAAAGGAAAATTTATAAAAACTGGGTTATGGGCATGGTCAAGACACCCTAATTATTTTGGAGAAATTATTCTTTGGACTGGAATTTCGATAATTGCACTTCCTACCATGGAAGGTTTAAAATTCGTTGTTTTGATTTCTCCAATATTTGTATATGTACTTTTGACAAAAATCAGTGGCATACCAATGCTTGAAAAAAGCTCAGATATTAAATGGAAAAATGACCCTAGCTATATTGAGTATAAAAAGAACACACCTGTTTTATTTTTAAAAAAACCTAATTTTTAATTAAATCTTCTTTTAAATATTTTCCAGCCATATAGTAATGAAAGGCACACCATAATTTTAAGAAAGCAAAAATAAGAAGGCTGTATCTTAAGGAGTCCTTTCCATATTCTGAGTGTAATAAATCACTAAGAATTCCAACAGATTGAGGACCAAAACCTAGACCTATAATATTTATAATAAATAGTAATATTGCTGCTGCAACAGATCTCATTCTTAGTTCCACTAAGCCTTGTGTTTGACTAAATGTGGCTGCTTGATAAAAGTTACCCAGAGCAACAGGTATGATTAGCCATAAAAACGACATCGTTGCTGTTGGGCTAAGATATACATAAACATTAAATGGTACGGTTAAAGCCATCGCTATTGCGGCAACCCAAAGAGACCATTTGACATTTTTTGCTCCAAAGTAGTCTGATAAATAACCACCTAGAAATATACCTAAACCACCAGGAATTCCTAAAATTAAGCCAAGATACCATCCAACATCGCTAGTTTGCATTCCATACGATCTTTGAAAAAAGGAAGGTAGCCATGTTATTGCTCCATATCCAACAAAAGCAGCCAATGCTGCTGCAAACACTAAATGTCTAAAAGACCTTTTCTTTATTAGATAAGAAATTGTCTCAAAAATACTTGGTTGATTTTCTGAGTCAATTTTGCCTTCTGCTTGCCCCCGAATAGGCTCTTTAACTGTGAATCTAAATATAAAAGCAAGTAATATGCCCGGTATACCAACAACAAAAAAAGCCAATCGCCAGCCAAATACCTCATTTATCCAGCCGCCAGCAAATAATCCAAACATTATTCCAAAAGGTATACCTAAAGAATAAATTCCTAGAGCAGTTGATCTTTTATTTGCAGGAAAATAATCGGCAATCATCGAGTGTGCAGGGGGACTACAACCTGCTTCTCCAACACCAACACCAATTCTAGCAAAAAGAAGATGGAAGAAGTTTTGAGCTAATCCTGATAAAGCTGTCATAAAACTCCAAACACCTATTGAAAGTGCAATAAGATTTCTTCTATTTCCTTTATCTGCATATTTAGCAATTGGAATACCTAGCGTTGCATAAAATAATGCAAAAGCGAATCCAGTTAGAAAACCTAACGATGTATCAGAAAGCCCTAGGTCTGTTTTTATTGATTCTAGTAAGATCGATAAAATTTGCCTATCAATAAAATTAAATGTGTAAACTACAACTAATATTCCTAATGCATAGTTTCTGATTGAATTTGATGATTGCGTATTATCAATTAGTGACATTTTTTTCCCTAAAAAAATAGAATTTAAACAAATATATGTAATTTAACAATTAATGCTAGAAAATTTATTTTAAAGTTTTGGAGGTTTTTTAATACTATCGTCAACATAATAATCAACGTATTTGTGAAAGAATTGATTTCCTCTTTCATTCCTTCCGAAAAGAACACTATTATTTGAATTTGAGTTAAGACCTTTTTGTATTTCTATTCCTAAAAGATAATCCTCATTATTAACAACATCTCTTAAGAAATTCATATTATAATCAAGCTCATCAACTTCTTTTTGGTTCTTAGGTTTTTGAGGGGCAAGGTAATGAAGTATTGTTGTGTTTGTATAGGGATTTTTTCCAGGAAGAATTTGAGCTATTTGTCCTATTCCTAATCCAAGCGATACTGCAATATTTGGAAAGAGTGTTCTTACAAAATCCACCCCGCAACCTTCTTTTTTCCACCACTCATCTTTAGGTAAGTCATGAATTTCGGCAATATTTGTAGATGCAAAAGCAATTCTTAAATGAGGCCCAAATGAAGTAAAATCCATTATATCATTCATTGTCATAGTGGCTATCGTATCTTTATGTGCAGTGGTAAAATGATAACCCTCTAGATAACCATCGAAAGCTATTTTCCAATTTGCCCCATCTATTACTTTAAACCCATGATAATACCAATTTTCTAGGTTAAAGTACTCCATCTCTGGAAGCATTCCATCAAGAAAATTTTCAAAATCAACATTATCTTCCTTAGAGAGTGAAACAAATATTAAACCAGCTAATTCTTTGCATTGTAACTTTTCTAAACCAAAACATTTATTATCTATATCTCCAAACTTAGGTTTATCTGTGACTCCTATTAGATCTCCAGAGTTTGAGTATGTCCAACCATGATAGGGACACGAAAAGCGACTTCTGTTACCTATTCCCTCCTGTGCAACTATAGCACCTCTGTGAGTGCATACATTTCGAAATGCATTAACTTTATTACTTTTATCTCGAGTAATTAAAACAGGTATACCCGTAACTTCCATAGCTTTATAATCGCCTGGATTTGGCATCTCTATTGAAAGAGCAAGCATTAAAGGTAGGTTTTGGAATATATCTTTCATTTCAGAAGACCACCTTTCATGGGATGTGTAGTCTGATGTAGGAACCTTTAAAATTTCAGGAGCTTGATCTGTGGTTCCATTTTCTACATGGCTGACTATTTTTTCTGCAATTTTATTGTACTCTTCTTTTCTATCCAATTTGTCCTCGTATTAAATTTTCTTAATCAGTTTGCTTATTATTATTTACAAAACTAATTTTATATTCTCTAATAATTTACATTCTATAAATAAAATAATTATATAATGTTTTAAGTAAATACATATTAGCAAATATATATTAGTTATTAATTTATATTTTTCTATCAAGCTGAGGATGCGTCAAAAATACAATGGATTTAATGGGATACCTCTGATAAGACAAAAGATCGAAAATTATAGTAATTATGTTTTTACAAAATACTGAAAAATTAAATTGAAAAGAAAAAGAGTGATAATATGGATTTAGAGTTTACTAAAAGTGATCAAGAGTTTCGAGAAGAAGTGAGACAATTTATAGCAAATAACTTCTCTCAACCCAATGCCAGCGGACAAAATATAGAAAAATACCATGAGGTTACCTCTGATCAAATGAAAGAAGGTATTCTTGAATGGCATAAAACCTTATATAAAAAAGGTTGGCTTGCACCTCATTGGCCTGAAGAGTATGGCGGTGTAGATTGGTCAATAACTCAGAGATATATATGGGATCAAGAATGTGCCAATGCTGGTACAACACCTCTTATTCCATTCGGCCTAACAATGCTTGGCCCAGTAATTATTGCCTATGGAAATGATCATCAAAAAGACTGGGTATTAAAAGGGATATTATCAGGTGAAGATTGGTGGTGTCAGGGTTATTCTGAACCAGGCGCAGGTTCTGATTTAGCAAGCTTAAGAACAAAAGCTGAAAAAGTAGGTGATCACTATATTGTTAATGGACATAAAATATGGACTACACTTGCCCAATATGCAGACTGGATGTTCTGTTTAGTTCGAACCTCCTCTGATGGAAAGCCTCAGGAAGGAATCTCTTTTCTTTTGATTGATATGAAGACTCCTGGAATAGATGTTAAGCCAATTATCACTGTTGATGGTGGCCATGAAGTTAATGAAGTATTTTTAGAGGACGTAAAAGTTCCAGTTGAAAACCTTGTTGGCGAAGAGAATATGGGTTGGACAATAGCCAAGTTTTTACTTGGTAATGAAAGAACTGGTATAGCTGGAGTTGCAAGATCAAAGAAAGCAATTAGTAGATTAAAAGAGATAGCTAATGCAGAGTATAATGATGGAAAGCCTCTAATGGTTGATCCATCTTTTAATCAAAAAGTTACTGAATTAGAGGTAGAGCTAACAGCTCTTGAGTATACTGAGTTAAGAACTTTGGCAAAAGAAAGCAAAGGTGAAGGCCCCGGGGCTGAATCTTCAATATTAAAGATTAAAGGTACTGAAATTCAACAAAAGATATCTGAGTTAACTCTTGAAGCTATCGGTAATTATGCTAGCCCATATCTTACACCCTTAAGTGTAAGAAGTTTCGGATCAAATTATCCCGAGGTTGGGCCAGATTATTCCCAAGGTGTTGCTCAGAATTATTTTGGGATGAGAAAAACATCTATTTACGGTGGATCAAACGAAATACAACGAAATATTATAGCAAAAATGGTTTTAGGACTTTAGGGAGAAAAAAATGGATTTTTCATTTAGTGAAGAGCAAACTTTATTACGGAATACAATACAATCATTCCTTCAAGATAATTATGATTTCGATTCAAGAAAAGCAATTATTCAATCTGAAGATGGTATGAGTAAAGAAAATTGGCAACAATTAGCAGAACTTGGTTTACTTGGGGTACCGTTTTCAGAAGCTGACGGAGGCCTTGATTTTGGTCCTGTTGAAACAATGATCGTTGCAGAAGAATTTGGAAAAGGTTTGGTTATTGAGCCTTATATCCAAACTGTAGTAACATGTGGTGGATTTTTAAGAAGAGCTTCAGAAAGCCAAAGGCAGGAGCATCTTTCAAAAATTATTTCTGGAGAAGAGATTTGGGCTTTTGCACATGCTGAACCACAAGGAAGGTTTAATTTATCTGATATAAAAGTTAATGCATCTAAAAATAATGATGAATATTCGTTAAATGGGCATAAGTGTGTTGTATCTGGAGCACCTTGGGCTCAAAAACTAATTGTATCTGCTAGAACATCTGGTGATCAGTCTGATAAAGATGGTATATCATTGTTTATTGTCGATAAGTCAGCCGAAGGTGTTTCTTTAAGAGACTACAAAACAGTTGATGGAAGTATGGCTTCTGAGGTGACTTTTGAAAACGTTAAGATTGACTCAAGTTCGATTATTGGCGAAGAGGGTAAAGCTTACGATCTAATAGAGCTAGTTGTTGATGAAACTATTGCAGCTTTATGCGCTGAGGCGATTGGAGCAATGTCTGTCTTAAATGATGCTACAGTTGAGTATTGTAAAACTAGAAAACAATTTGGCCAACCAATTGGAAAATTTCAAGTATTACAACACAGAATGGTTGATATGTTTATGCAATATGAACAATCTGTCTCTATGACCTACATGGTAAATCTTAAATTGAGTGAAGATGAATTAGAGAGAAGAAAGGCTGCATCAGGAGCTAAGGTTCAGATTTGTAATGCTTCTAAATTTATTGGTCAAAGTGCTGTCCAACTTCATGGTGGAATGGGTATGACTGATGAGTTAAATGTTGGCCATTATTTTAAAAGACTTGCTATGATCGAGACACAGTTTGGGAATGCTGATCACCACCTTAAAAAATACTCTTCAGCTTCTTAAGGTTTAGTTAAAATGAATGATTGGTTAAAATTTGAAAAAAAAGGTTCGATTGCTACATTAACAATGAATCGTCCGGATATTCGTAATCCTCTAGGGGAGCCAGAGGATGTCATAAATTTTGAAGAAGCCTCTGATTTAATTAATAATGATAGGGATATCCGTTGTGTAATTTTGACTGGTGCTGGAAAAGCATTCTCTGCAGGCGGAAATGTTAAAAATATGCAGAATAAATCTGGAAATTTTTCAGGTTCTTCTGTTGCCTTAAGGGAAAGATATCGTTTTGGAATTCATAAAATTATTAAGGCTATTTGGAATATAGATGTTCCAGTTATAGCAGCCATTAATGGACCCGCTATTGGGCTTGGAAATGATGTAGCATGTTTAGCAGATATGAGGATTTCTTCAGAGAAAGCATTATTTGGGGTAACATTTTTAAAAATTGGTCTTATTCCTGGAGATGGCGGAGCTTGGCTTTTACCAAAAATTATTGGAATGGCTAGGGCATCAGAATTATTATTTACTGCAAAACTAATTGATCCAAAGACAGCAAAGGAATGGGGGTTAATTAGTGATTTTTATAAGGATGAAGATCTTATGGTAGAGGCTAATAACTTAGCTTTATCAATAGTTAAGCAACCACCTGATGCGCTAAGAATGAGTAAAAAATTATTGAGAGAAGGTATGGGGGTTAGTTTTGATAATATCCTTGAAATGTCAGCTAATATGCAGGCATTAATGCATCTTACAGATGATCACCAAGAGGCTCTTTCAGCTTTTTTTGAAAAAAGAGACGGCGACTTCAAGGGAAAATAATAAAAATAACAGGAGATAGTTATGGATTTGAATTTTAATCAAGCTGATATAGATTTTCGTAATGAAGTTAGGGATTTTATAAAAACCTCATATACCTCTGAAATGAAGGCTGAATTAAGAAGGTCGAAAAATGGATCTGCAAGTAAAGATCTTCATGTAAAATGGCAAAAATCACTTTATGAAAAAGGGTGGATAGCTCCAAATTGGCCTGTTGAGCATGGTGGACCAGGCTTTACAACTACTCAAAATTATATTTTTGAAACTGAAATGGCTCACGCAGGCGTTCCTAGAACTGTTCCTTTTGGTTTATCTATGGTTGCTCCTGTACTTATGGAATTTGGAACTGAAGAACAAAAAAATAAATATTTGCCAGATATATTGGCGACTAACGTTTGGTGGTGTCAGGGATATTCTGAGCCTGGTGCAGGGTCAGATTTAGCATCTCTTCAGTGCAAGGCTGAGGATAAAGGTGACCATTATTTGGTTAATGGAACAAAAATATGGACCACAATGGCCCAGCATGCCGATATGATTTTTTGTTTGGTTAGAACATCTAAAACAGACAAACCTCAATCCGGTATTTCTTTTTTATTAATTGATATGAAATCAGAGGGGATTGATGTTCGCCCTCTTATTACATTGGATCAGTCTCCTGAGCCTTATCAGGAAGTTAATCAAGTATTTTTTGAAGATGTGAAGGTCCCTAAAGAAAATCTTGTTGGCGAAGAGAATAAAGGTTGGACATATGCTAAATATCTTCTTGAGTTTGAGAGAGGTAACTCTTACTCACCAACTCTTTACAGAGGTATAGAAAAGCTAAAGTCTATTGCAAAAGAGACATCAATAGGGAACGGCGAAAACCTGATAGATGATTCTGATTTCATAAATAAATTAAATAAATGTGAAATAGAAATTCAAGCACTTGAATTTGTCGAACTAAGAATATTTTCTGCTTTATCCGCAGGTCAAAGAGTTGGCCCAGAATCTTCTATTTTGAAGACCAGGGGTACTGAATTGCAGCAAAAACTTCAAGAGCTCTCAGTTGAGGCAATTGGTTATTGGGCATCACCATTTGTTTATGATACTTTTGCAAATATCAATGAACCTTCAATTGGTCCTGATTATGCAATGACAATTGCACCATCATATTTTAACGGAAGAAAAACAACGATATATGCTGGGTCAAACGAGATTCAAAGAAATATCATATCAAAGGCAGTTTTAGGTCTATAAAAATCTAATATTTTTCAAAGAAATTTCTTACCGACTCGTATAGTTTGGTCTTATGTCTGTTTGGGGTAAACTTGCTGGTGTTACAGCTGGCTATTTAGTCGGTGGTATTTTGGGTGCTGTCGTTGGAGCTGTTGCTGGGCATTTTGTCTTGGACAAAAATGATGAAGATGTCGCTTTTGCTATAGCTCTAATTGCTCTTTCCGCAAAAATGTCTAAGGCCGATGGAAAAATTTCTGATAAAGAATTTATAGCTTTTAAAGAAATTCTTCATGACATACCTGAAAATGAACTAAAAAATGTTCTTAAAATTTATAACTTAGCGAAAGAGGATGTTTCAGGATACGATGTATATGCTACTCAAATAGCAACAATTTTTGAAAATAATCTTCACGTATTAGAAAATGTTTTGGATGCTTTGTTTCATGTGGCAAAAGCTGATGCTCCAGTTAATAAAAATGAATTATTTTTTTTAGAGAAAGTAGCCGGTATTTTTGGTTTTACTGCAGCAGAATTTGCAAGAATTAGAGCAAGTCATATGGCTGCCCAAAATGATGATCCTTGGTTGGTTCTTGGATTGGAGAGTGGATCTGATATTGAAAAAACAAAATCTCAGTGGAAAAGGCTAGCTGCTGAAAACCATCCGGATAAATTAATTGCAAAAGGTGTTCCTAAGGAACTTTTGGGTATGGCAAATGAAAAACTTTCTGTAATAAATGGTGCCTATAGTAAAATATTAAGAGCTCATGAGATTAAAGCTGGATCGGAGATGTAATTTATGTCACAAAAAATGAAAATAGTTGCTGCAAAAGAAGCAATTAAATATGTTAAAAATAATATGAAGTTAGGGTTGGGAACTGGCTCTACTGTTGATGAATTTTTAAAGCTTTTGTCAGTCGAGGTTAAAAATGGTCTTAATATTTTAGGAGTAGTAACTTCAGAGAAAACAAAAGTATTATCAGAGAGTCTCAGAATACCTCTTACAACCTTAAGCGACGTTAAGGATCTTGATTTAACTATTGATGGCGCTGATGAGGTTGATCCTGACCTTTCCCTAATTAAAGGAGGAGGAGGGGCGCTTCTAAGAGAAAAAATTATCGCCTATAACTCAAAAGAGTTAATTATTATTGCTGATAAAACAAAGCTAGTTTCAAAACTTGGTGATTTTATGATTCCTGTAGAGGTTTCGCCTTACGAGCATGAGGCCACAAGCTCAAGGATAATGCAAAAACTTGATGAGATTGGGTATAATGGTTCAATAAAATTAAGACAATATGAAGGTGATATTTTTGTTACAGACGGTGGGAATTTTATTTACGATATATCAATTGGCCTTGTGGGCGAACCATATATAATTGAACAGTTATTGAATTCAATACCAGGTGTTTTTGAAAATGGGTTATTTATTAACCTTACAACAAAGGTAATTATTGGGAACGAGAATGCAGTAGATGTTATTGAGAGATAACCTAGATTGCACCAGCTTTTTTTGCATACTCCCAACCAGCTTCCGCAAGAGGCCTTACTCTATCACTTTGTGCCTCAGCATGCTCGCTGGCAGCTGTACCATCTCTAACCCTACCAAGGATACCTTGAAGAATACCGGCTAATCTGAAAAAATTGTAGGCCAAATAAAAATCTATATTTTCGATTTCCTTCCTATTTGTTTGTTCGCAATACATTTGAATATATTCATTTGCAGATGGAATTCCTAATTCTTTAAGATTTGCATTTGAAAGTGACTGTGTTCCTGCTCCATTAGCTACATCAGGCATAAACCATTGCATTAAATGATAGGTAAAATCCCCTAAAGGGTGCCCTAGTGTAGATAGCTCCCAATCAAGAACAGCTAAGACTTTTGATTGCTCAGGGTGTAAAACCATATTATCTATTCTGTAATCTCCATGAACAATGGATGTTTCATCTTTACCAGGTATATTGTTTGGTAACCACTCTATTAGAGATTGCATTGATTTTATTTCTTGTGTTTCTGAAGCAAGATATTGTTTAGACCATCTTGAAATTTGACGCGCAAAATAATTTCCTGGCCTTCCAAAGTCTCCAAGTCCAATTTTTTCATAATCAACATTGTGGAGTTCTGCTAAAGTTTTGTTTTTGGCTTTAAATATCTCTTTCCGTATTTCTTGTGATGAATTTGGTATGGTTGGGTCCCAAATGATTCTTCCTTCAACCATCTCCATAACATAAAAAATTGTTCCAATAATTGTTTCATCTTCACATAAACAAAATGTTTCAGGAACAGGATAATTTAAAGAATTTAATGCAGTTATAACTTTGTATTCTCTATCTACAGCATGAGCCGAGGGTAAGAGTTTTCCGGGTGGTTTCCTTCTTAAGACATACTTTTTATTAGGTGTTATTAGTTGATAT
>JABHUT010000211.1 GCA_018658685.1 Alphaproteobacteria bacterium | reverse complement strand
CCAGCATCAGAAGCACCTATGGCAACACAACCGTCTATCAAAACATCAGTGCTTTGAACAGGATAAAAGCCATAAGCTCCATTTGATTCCTTAGGTCCACCTGTCCATTCTGTTCGAACTCTAATGAAGCTTATCCCATTAGCTCCTTTTACAACAATTGCATCTCCAATTGTATCTTCAACAGCGAAATCTTTTAAAATTACACCATTTGAAGTGATCATTAAGCCTTCTGCACCAGATTTTTGATTTTTAAAAGACAATATTGTCTTGTTGATACCTTCACCTGAAATTGTGACATTATCTATATCCAAAGATAAACCGTCCTCAAATTCAAATATACCTTCCCCCAACTCAATAACATCACCAGGCTTAGATAGAATCATTGCCTTTTGAATCTCTTCATATGAAAGGGGTCCAGGCTGAATTGGATTAGCAAATAAAAATCCAGTAAAATTTATAAAAATTAAAAAATTTAATACAAAAATATTTAGAAAATAAGATTTCATATTATTACTGTTTATTAAATTTAATTGGTAATTCTTTTAATTGATGCAAAAAGATACTCGGATGATGCGGGATTTCTTCTAATTCTCTTGCTAACTCAATATTTTTTATGCGTTCGAAAAAATATTTAAATGCAGCATGCATTTCTGCTCTAGCCAAACTTGCGCCAATACAATGATGTGCCCCCGATCCAAATGCTAAGTGCTTTCCTACATCCTTCCTTTCAATATCAAAAATCTCAGGATCACTAAATGTTTCTTCATCTCGATTAAGTGCTGCATACCTAACTAATAAAGTACTTCCTTTTGGAATTTTAACCCCTCTAATCTCACTATCGGCCATTGCAGTTCTGAATAAACCTTGCACAGGTGTCTCATAACGAATTGTTTCCTCAACAAAATTAGGGATGAGATCGTGATTATTTATTACTTTTTCCATTTGATCTGGGTGCCTAAGTAAAAGCCACATTCCGTGAGCGATCGAACTGGTTGTTGTTTCATTACCCCCAGTTAATAGTTGATTAATTAAATCCTGTAATTCATCTTCTGTAAGTTTTCTCTCTCCATCAAAATCTGCATTAACTAAATCAGAAATAATATCATCTGTTGGATTTTTTCTTTTTTTATCAAAAATACTCTTAAAGTAATGCTGCGACTCAACTTCAAGCCTTGCGGCATTTTCCATTTCTTCTACTGAAGCCATTCCACTGGCAGGAATAAGCATTGCATCAGACCATTCTTTAAATTTACCTAGGTATTCTCTAGGAACCCCTAATTGATCGGCAATAATTGTACAAGGAATAGGTACTGCATATTCAGAAACAAACTCACATTCCCCTTTGTCAATAAAACCATCAATTAAATCATTAACAACATCAGAAATATAAGGGCCCATTTCTCTAACACGGCTTAAAGTAAATGCTTTGTTAAGAAGTTTGCGATATTTAGTATGAATAGGAGGATCTGTTCTTTGGAGAGTTATTGGTTTTTTACCAAAACCTTCATTATTCATTATCTCACTATGACGCTTTACTCCTTCACTTTCATAGCCTTGTTGATGTGAATATGTGTTTGAATAAATTTCCGTATTTTTGATTACCGTTCTAGCATCATCATATTTTGTAATCATATAAAATCCAACCTCGGGTATTTGATACACAGGGCATTCTGATCTCAAGGTTTTATATGCCTCATAAGGACAACTTTGCGTAGCCGGATCTAAAAAACTTATTGATTCAATGTCTATTTTTCCCATAAGTAACCCCAAAAAAATAATATGTTTATACTTTATCCCAATTATGATTTTTTATCCAATCTTCAAAGTAAATTGGCTTAATATTGAGGGCTTGGTACAAAGGCTCCATGTCAACCGCTAAAGGTGAAGGGCTTTGTTGATTGTACCAACTATAAAAGGCCGCCATACCTCCATAAATTGACTGATCTTCATAAATTTCTGAACCAGTTACCAATTTACTCATTGCGCCAGCAAAGTTTTGTGGCTCCAGACTCTTAAATTGAATTTCACGACCAAGTGTCTTAGAAAATCTCTCGGCAACTTCGTTTCCTAGTAAAATTTCCGGTCCCCCAACATAAATTTTATCCGCTTTCAGAGAGCTACTTGATAATGAAGCAACCATAAATTTAGCAACATCCTCTAAACACACCCAGGAAATTTTTAATTCTGGAGAACAAGGATATGCAAACGTGTCATTATTTGTAATAGATGGTTTTGACCAAAACCGAGTTAAATTATCCATAAAAACCATAGACCGAATTACAACATATTCCATGCCGCTTTCTTCCATTGCTTTTTCAATCGCACGTCTTCCATCATGTGCTGCAAGTCCATTATCGTTAGGTGCAACATAACAACTGGTATTGAAGACAATTTTTTTTATACCCTCATCAGAGCCAGCTTTTGTAATATTTTCTCCCCATGTTTTTGCTATTTCTTTATCAAAAACAAATGGTAAATTCATTGCTATTCCATCAATATCTTTAGAAACATTTCTTAAAGACTCTATATCAAAAAGATCCGCCTTTACTGCCTCAACATCATTTGGATTATAAGCATTAAAATCATCAGGATTACGGCTTGCAGCTCTCACTTTATATCCATTTTTCAATAACTCATCTATTAGAGGTAAGCCTTGATCGCCAGTTGCTCCATATACAAGAATTTTATTCATTATTTTTCCTCAGAATTAAAGAAATTATTACCAGCCGCATGCTTCCCAGCAAGAAAACCATAAGTTAATGCAGGTCCCAAAGTTCCACCTGCACCAGCATAAACTGAGCCAGTACTGCCTGCCATAGCATTACCAACGGTATAAAGACCTTGGATAATCTCTCCGGAAGCAGATAATACTCTTCCAGATGAATCTGTGCTTGCACCTCCATTTGTACCTAATGCCCCGATATTGATTTCAACAGCATAATAAGGTCCCTTATTTAGTTTTCCTAATGTCGAAAACACACCTTCTTGAGATCTGTCACCATAAAAAGAATCGTAATCACTCTCGCCTCTTGAAAATTCTCTATCGTTTCCTTCATCAACATAATTATTAAAATTATGAATAGTTTCAGTAAAATTATTGATATTGATATCTAGCTTTTCAGCTAGTTGATTAAGAGTATCGGCACTGTTCATCCAATTTGGCGCATCTACTCCAGGCATGATAGTTGAAAAAGGATATTTATCTTTAAAATTAGAATCAAAAATTATCCAAGCTGGCAAATTTGGATATCCATATTGATTGGGATCAAAAAAGTGAAATGCTCCTGCTAAAGCAGAGTAATTAGTTGCTTCATTACAAAATCTTTTACCTGCCTTATTAACCATTATTGAATGAGGAAGAGTTCTTTCAATTAAAACTGGCGATGACATTTGACCGCCCTCTTGCCACTTATCGTTAGGGATTGAGAGTACTGGAGACCACCAAGCACTTGTCATATTTCCCAAGGCTGCTCCAGCTTCCTGAGCAAGAATTAATCCATCACCATCGTTACCTGGTGGAGAAGCGGGCGCATTTAAGGGGCCCCTTAAAAAGGTACTAACGAGTTCTTTATTCCACTCAAAACCGCCAGTGGCTATAATCACACCTCGACGGGCATTTATTGTTTCAACCTTATTATCAACCTCTATTTCAATTCCTGTTATTCTGTTTCCTTCTTTAATTAATCTTTTAGTTTTTGCATTTAATTGTGGCTCTATATCCCGATCGAGACAGCCTTTTAGAAGTGCTCCAACTAATGCTTGCCCAAAACCTCTTGAGTCCTTTGAAATACGTTCCGACATAATATCCTCAGGAACAATGCCTGTACCTCCACCCAAAGGTGTTTCACCAAGCGTCATTGGAAGCGGAGAGCCATTGTTACGAATTTTATTTGCCCAATCGCCTAAAATTGAATAATCAAATAAATTATTATCTAAAGCTCTACCACCACCCTTTATTGCACCCGGACGATCAAGATAATAATCAGGATATCCTTCAAGGATTGAAAATTTGGCATCTGTTTTACTCTCAAGAAAATCAAGTGCCTCAGAACAGTTATCAATAAAAGCTTCTAGTAAATTTAGATTAATATCGCCATGTGATAGGGACATGAAATAATCAATCGCTTTATTCCTGTCATCTTCAATACCCTTCGCCTTCATATGGCTATTCATCGGAGCCCATATAATACCACCTGAAACGCCAGCAGTTCCTCCAACCAAAGATTGCTTTT
>JABHUT010000210.1 GCA_018658685.1 Alphaproteobacteria bacterium | reverse complement strand
TATTAATTAATGATTCAAAAATCTCACCTTCTTTCTCTCGAAAATAATTTTCCCCATATTTTTTAAATATATCGCTAATTGAAAGATCTAACAGCAACTCAACTTCATTATCAGAGTCATAAAACGGTAGAATAGTTTCGGAGGATAAGAGTTTTCCAATTGAGGTTTTACCAACACCCATCATACCCACTAAAACAATTGAGCGATTATCTTGATATTTAAAAGTATTTTTTTCCATCATAAGATTTATAACGTTATTAATGAAATAATATAACCTTATATTTTGTATAATTATTTAATTAGCATTATTTTATAGCCAAACAGTTATAATATTATTTTAGGAGAGTAACATTGAAAATAGATTATAAAATTATTATTTCATTAATTGTGATTTTATTTTTGATTTTAATTTTTGTTTTAAATTTTGTAGAGCCAGAGGTTAAGGAAATTAATAAAATAATACTAAATAATGATATAAACTTTAGGTAAGTGATAAAGTAGTGAAAAATTTAGATAATAAAGCTAATTGGATACAATATTGGTCAAAGAATTTAAAAAGATTCGATATTTTTTTTGATCATCTCTATATGGTCAAAGGGTTAAGTAAAAATTCAATTAAATCTTATAAGGATGATTTTAAGAGTTTATGTTCCTTTGTTTGGAACAAAGAGTGGTTTAGAGAATCTACGTATCCAAATAAAAAAACTAATTACTCAGAAATAGACTCTTTCGTAAATGATTTTGAGGCTCATTATATTGAAGATTTTTCAGTTGATGAAATAAGAGAATACTTTTTAGAGTTAAGAAAAAAGGGCTTTAAAGAAACGACTTTAAATCGACGCATTTCTGCCTTTAATCAATTCTTTCTTTTTGAGACTAATGAATCTAGGATTAAAGAAAACCCTATGGACTCTATTGAAAGGATCGCTTCAAAAAGAAAACTACCTGATGTCCTAACTGAATCTGAAGTAGAGAATGTTTTAAATTTTGTTAGAGAATCTTCTACAGGAAAAAATGGACATAAAAAGAAAAAAAACCTAAGGACAGCATGTATTATTGAAATTTTATATGCAACTGGCATGCGAGTAAGTGAATTAACTACATTAAGAGTATCCGACTTAAGACTGCAGAGAAGAATTTTAAATGTTTTAGGAAAGGGTGACAAACAAAGGATTGTCCCTATAACAGTTCGAACTGCAAATATTATTAAAGAATGGATGGAATATGTTCCAGAATCTTCTGACTATTTATTTCCATCTTACGGCATGAATGGTCATATCACTAGGGACTCTATTAATAAGTTGCTTGCTGATATTTCTTTAGAAACAAATATTGACAGAAAGCGATTAACTCCTCATAAATTGCGCCATGCATTTGCCACTCATATTATGAATCGTGGTGCAGATATAAGGGTGGTTCAAGAGTTGTTAGGTCATTCAAGTATTTCAACAACAGAAATATATACTCATATTCTTGAATCGCGAATGGTTGAGTCTTTGAAAAATTCTCACCCCCTTTCTAAAGGAACTGAATAGATGCTGTATTTTAAAAATTTTGAGTTAAAATAAAGAATGGTTAATTATTTAAATTTTGAAAAGTCTTTGTCTGAGATTGAGGGCAGAATTCGTGAACTTAATGAGGTAAGGCTTGACGATGATAATTCCTCTGTATCTCTTGATGAAATAAATAAATTAGAGGTAAAGGCTCAGGAAACCCTTGAGGCGATCTATAAAGATTTAAGTACTTGGGAAAAGACCCAAGTTGCAAGACACCCTGAAAGACCTCATTTTCTTGATTATTCCAAGGGGCTGGCTAGTAATTTTATTCCACTTTCAGGTGACAGATCTTTTGGAGAAGACAGCGCTATAATCGGTGGTATTGCAAAAATTGATGATACGTCAGTAATGCTAATTGGTCATGAGAAGGGTTTTAATACTGAAACTCGATTAAAGCATAATTTTGGTATGGCTCACCCTGAGGGTTATAGAAAATCGATAAGGTTAATGAAATTAGCTGAGCGATTTGGATTACCTGTTATAACTTTTATTGATACTCCAGGTGCTTATCCGGGTGTTGGAGCTGAAGAGCGAGGGCAATCCGAAGCAATAGCGCGCTCGACAGATTGTACGTTATCATTAGGTGTTCCGGTAATATCTATAATTATTGGAGAAGGAGGCTCCGGTGGAGCCATTGCTTTGGCAGCTGCCAATAAGGTTTTAATGTTAGAACATTCAATATACACAGTGGCTTCCCCAGAAGCTTCAGCATCGATTCTTTGGAGAAGCTCAGAGAAAGCTGAACTTGCTGCTACTGCAATGAAAATAACCTCAAAAGACCTCCAACGTTTAGGAATAATTGATGAAATCATTGAAGAGCCAATTGGAGGGGCACATAGAGAGCGACCTCAGGCCATTATGCAAACTAAATTAGCAATAATGAAAAGTCTTGATGGACTTATGTCTTTAACTTCCGATGACTTAAAAAAGCATAGAAGAGAAAAGTTCTTAAAGATTGGAAGAAATCTATAATAAATTAATTTTTTCCGTGACAATTTTTATATTTTTTACCAGATCCACATGGGCACATTTCATTCCGACCAACCTTACCCCAAGTACTAGGATTATTTGGGTCAATTTCTGTATCCTTAGTTTTATTTTTAACTGTTTGATTTTTATTTATATTTTGATCTTTATTATGATGAGTTTCAATTTGGTTGTTATTTTCATTTAATTTTTCTATTGCTTCATCCGATACCATTCTTATGTGAAACAATGTTCTTGTCACATCCTCACGAAATTTATTAAGTAAGTTTTCGAATAATAAAAAAGATTCAGACTTATACTCATTAAGAGGATCTCTTTGGCCATAACCCCTAATCCCAACTATTTGCCTAAGGTCCTCTAATTGGCCAAGGTGATCGGTCCAGTTCTGATCAATTATTTGCATTAAAATAGATTTTTCTATGCTATCTGAAATTTTTTCGCCAAATCCTTCTCGTTTTCTAAGATACTCTTCATCAAAGTATTCATTTAACTTTACCTCTAGCTTTTCGGTGTCTATTTCAGTATTTTTAAGCCAGTCCTTAATGGGTGGTCTAAGATTAAAAATCCTTTTTATTTCTTTATCCATTAATTCAGAGTCCCAATCATCAATAAATGAATTTTCTGGTATTGCTTTATTTAAAATTTCATTAACAACCTCAAGTCTCATTTCGTTAATTGTTTCATTAACATTTTCTTGTTTTAACAGGTCTAACCTTTGCTCAAAGATAACTTTTCTTTGATCATTCATAACATTATCAAATTTCAAAAGTGTTTTTCTA
>JABHUT010000209.1 GCA_018658685.1 Alphaproteobacteria bacterium | reverse complement strand
TGAGCTATATTTGCTGCATTACAGTGCCTATCCAATATAAAAGCGCCATGCGTCCAACGATCAGAATCTTTTTTGATATAAAAAGGTCCGTTATGATTTGTAAAAGGACCCCTCCTTTCATTAATAATAAAACCTTGAGGAATATCAGTCATTAAAAACTCCATTTAATTGTGTTTATTATAAAACCTATAAAACCTCTATAAAATTATTATTTTAGAATTATAAAATCCCTGATTAGCTTCTATATAAATATTAAGTATTAACAAAAATAGTTTCCCTATTCAAACGAAAGTCAATATAACTTATTCATATTTACAGATAAAATGGTGCCAATATGGAAATGAAAGGTGAAAAAATAATTTTTGCTTCAAGGCAAGAGGTTTGGGATGCTCTAAATAATCCTGATCAGCTATTGAAAGCTATTCCAGGAGCGCAAACTGTCGAAAAGACTGATGCAGAAAATTTAACCGCAACAGTTAAGACAAAAATTGGTCCAATAAGTGCAAAATTTGCTGGTAAAATTAAATTATCTGAAGTTAACCCTCCATATAGTTATATATTAACTGGCGAAGGTTCTGGAGGAGCTGCTGGGTTTGCAAAAGGCGAGGCGAGAGTATCCTTGGAAGAGCATAATGATGGAACACTCCTTATGTATTCTGTAAATGCAAGTGTTGGAGGAAAATTAGCTCAAATAGGTCAACGACTAATTGATACTGCAGCTAATAAATTAGCAGATCAGTTTTTTGGAAAATTTAATGAAATTTTATCACAGGGCAATGATTCACAAAGAAATGATGAAATAGTTGTTGATAATAGCGAAGGCTTTTCTCCAAAAGTTTGGATAAGTACATTGGCAATTCTTTCAATTTTAAGTATTGTTTTATGGTATTTTTTAGGTCAAATATAAAATAACAAATAAAAGCATGGGGGAAAAATGCCTTTAGTAGAAATAGAAGTAAACGGAAAAAAGATGTCTTCTGAGGTTGAGGAAAGACAATTACTTGTTCATTTTCTTAGAGATGATCTTAATTTAACAGGAACGCATGTAGGATGTGACACAAGTCAATGCGGGGCATGTGTAATTCATTTAAATGGGATTGCTGTAAAAAGCTGCTCTATGTTAGCTTTACAAGCCAATAAATCTTCTATTACAACCATTGAAGGTCTTGCTGAAGATAATAAACTTCACCCGGTTCAGGAGGCTTTTAAAGAAAACCATGGATTACAATGTGGCTTTTGTACTCCAGGGATGATAATGGCTGCTGTAGATTTAATTAATAGAAAACCTGTTCTTAATGAAAAAATTGTAAGAGAGGAACTGGAAGGAAATTTATGCAGATGCACTGGATATCAAAATATTGTCAAATCAATTTTAGCTGCTGCTGAAAAGGTACAGGCCTAATATGTATAAATTTAATTATATTAAAGCAGCATCAATTGAAGAAGCATCAACAGCCTTATCTAGCAACCCAGAAGCAAAAATACTTGCTGGAGGAATGACACTTATACCAACTATGAAGCAAAGATTGGCTTCACCAGAACAACTTATCGATATAAGGCATATTGAAGAGCTTAAATTTATTAAAAATGAGTCTGATAATATAGTAATAGGATCAGTTTCAAATCATTTTGAAGTCTACTCTTCAGAAATAGTTAGAAATAATTTACCCTCATTGTCTAAACTTGCTGAAGGTATTGGTGATCCTCATGTAAGAAATATGGGAACTATTGGGGGATCAATAACAAATAATGATCCTACAGCTGACTACCCTGCTGCTTGCTTAGGCCTTGGTGCAACAATAAAAACTACAAAAAGAGAAATAAAAGCTGATGAGTTTTTTATTGATCTATTTGAAACAATTCTCGACGAAGATGAAATTGTTACTCAAGTATCTTTTCCGATAATTAAAAATTCTTGTTATATGAAATTTCCAAATCCAGCATCAAGATATGCAATGGCTGGTGTTTTTATCTCAAAATCAGATAATGAAATAAGAGTGGCCGTCACAGGTGCAGGCGAAAATGGTGTCTTTAGATGGAAAGAAATGGAAAATGCCCTTTTAAGTGATTGGTCCACATCAACCGCAGAAACAATTAAGCTTTCTTCTGAAGGTGTAATGTCTGATATTCATGGAAATTCTGATTATCGCGCCAATCTAGTTAATATTATGGCAATAAGAGCAGTCGAAACTTTATCAAATGGAAACTAATGACCCAATCGAATCTGCCCTTTTATGGCTAAATAATGGTCATAATGTTGCAATTGCAACTGTTGTAAAAACTTGGGGCTCAGCTCCAAGGAAAGCAGGTTCTCAACTAGCTATTCGCGATGATGGGCTGATGGTAGGGTCAGTATCAGGTGGATGTGTTGAAGGTGATGTTGTTTCGAATGCTCTTGAAATTATCGGTAAACCAACAATAAAATTGTTACAATATGGTATTACAAATGATAAAGCTTGGGAGGTTGGATTGGCCTGTGGAGGAGATATAAAGATACGTATCGAGTCTTTGGAAAGCAATGAATAAAGAAATTTTAGAGAGAATTGTAAGCCTTAAGAAAAAAAAAGAGCCCTTTTGTTTAGTTTCAAAAGTAAATTCAACTGATACATTTGTAATAACTATTGAAGATTCTGATAAGAGTGATTTGAATAAATCTATAAATAAAGCTTTAAAAGAAGATAAGTTGATTCTTGTAGAGAGTAACAATGAAGATTGGATAATTAACCCGTTTAACCCTCCTCCAAAATTAATAATTGTTGGGGCCGTCCATGTAGCTCAATCCTTAGCATTAATAGCGGAAAACCTAGACTTTGAAGTAATAATTGTAGATCCGAGAGAAGCATTTGCTGAACAAGAGAGGTTTCCAAACAATAAAGTTATCTGTGCTTGGCCTGAAGATGCATTTAATGAACTGGTTCTTGACTCACGAACCGCTGTTGTAACACTTACTCATGAACCAAATTTAGATGATATAGCCTTAAAAAGAAGCCTAGAATCAGAATGTTTCTATATTGGAGCTTTAGGGAGTAAAAAAACTCACAAAAAGAGAATTGAAAGGTTTTTGGATAATAATATTAGTCATGAAGATATTTTGAAAATTAATGGTCCTATCGGCCTCCCCATCAATGCTCAAACACCAGGTGAAATAGCCATTTCAATAATGTCTGAGATTATTTCATGCCTAAGAAATCAAAAATATACAATGGAAGAGTTGAGAGAAAATTGGAACAACCGTTAAATAAAGTAGCTTGCTTTATTTTAGCAGCTGGAATGTCCAAGCGAATGGGTTCTGAGAATAAATTATTAAAGAAATATAAAAATAAAATTATTATAAATCAAACACTTAAAAATCATTCTGAAAGTAAATTAGAAAAACTAAATATTATAATTGGTCATGATAAAGAATCTTTAAAAGATACTCTTAAAAATTTTCAAATAGGAGTAATAGAAAATGATAATTATATGAGCGGTATGCTCTCTTCAATTAAGAGAATTAATGATTATATCGATAATGAAGTAACTGGAATAATGATTTCTCTTGCAGATATGCCGCTCGTTAGCTCAAAAGACATCAATTCCATTCTAGATACATTTTTATTGCATGATGAAAAAAAAATTTGCATTCCTGAGTTTAACGGAAGACTTGGAAATCCAATTATAATCCCCCTAGAAATATATAAAAAAATTATTCAATACGAAAATTTACTCAAAGATAAAGGTCTAAAAAGTACAATCCTTGATGGAAAATTTGATATTGTAAGAGCAAGAAGCTCCTCTGGAGTTTTAAAAGACTTCGATACACAAAAAGATTTTAATTAAACAAAGCTAGATTTTCAGATAAAAACTGACCTATTTCATTATGAATAACTAAATCCGCGTATTTATCTAAATCAGTCGCCTCTCTATTTAAAATTACAAGGTTGGCACCGTTATTTTTAGCAATAATAGGAAAGCTAGCGGCCGGATAGACCTGCAAAGAAGAGCCTATAGCGAAGAAAAGGTCACATGATAATGTAGCCTCCTCTGCTCTAAGCATTTCATTTTTTGGCATTGGCTGGCCAAAGGAAATCGTTGCTGTTTTTATTATACCTTTACATTCTTCGCAATAAGGAGGTTTATTTGTGCTCTCAAATAATCTTTTAATAAGATCTAGCTCATATCTTTTTTCACAATCCAGACACTTTGCGTAAGTCGTATTACCGTGAAGCTCTATAACATCATCACTTAAAATACCTGAATTTTGATGTAAATTATCAATATTTTGAGTGATTACCTTATAAACTTTTCCTATTTTATTCAATTTTGAAATTGCATTATGACCAGAATTTGGTTTTGCATTAGATATTGTAGCATCAATATCAAATTTTCTTTTCCAAAACTCAATTCTTATATCTTCTGAGGACAAGAAGTCTTTGAACTCTATTGGTTGATTTTTAGTCCACATACCTGATGGACTTCTGAAGTCGGGAATTCCTGATTCAGTTGAAATACCAGCACCTGTAAAAACAACTATTTTTGAACTTTCGTTCAATAAATTTTTAAAAATATCAATACCCATATCTACTCATACTGATAAAAGATAAAAAACAATAGTAATTATAGAATAATTATCAGATTTTAATTTGCTATGATGTTGAAAAATCTTTGAGCATTTTTTTTAGCTCAAGACTATGTTGCTCTTCTTGACCAATCATATTCCTTGAGTATTCTTCAAGATAAATAGAAGCATTCTCAACACTTTCAAGTAACTTTTTATATAAGCTTAACGCATATAATTCATGATCTAGGCTTTCTTGAAGAATATCCTGAATAGAATGACGATGACTTTCATTTATTTTTGCAATTTTTTGACTTGGATGACCATCAAGACCTGTAAGGAGTTCACCTGCCTGTTGTGCATGCGTTAATGATTCCTGGGCCTGTGCTTGCAAAAACTCAACAATAGGAATTCTATTTGGTCCTGATACCATTAAAGAAGAATGAGTGTATCTTACAACACCAGCTAGTTCGTACTCCATTACTTCATTAAGAATATCGCAAACAACTTTATTATCCATTTCTCTCATTTTAATCTCCTAACTTTGATTTATTGAGTTTATAGCAAATAAAATAATACCTGTGTGCAAATGCAATTTATTTGCACAAAAAAAATAAAATTATTAAAGGCTTTTTATAAATTTAGATTATTGTATCATTCTATTTAAGTTTAATTTTACGGAGATTTATATGCGTAGCTTAATTTTAACAGTTTTTTTGGGGCTCTTAATTTCATTAAATTTTAGTGTTTACTCTAAAGCAATTGATGCTGAAAGTAGATTTGAAATAATAGATGTGATGAATAAATATG
>JABHUT010000208.1 GCA_018658685.1 Alphaproteobacteria bacterium | reverse complement strand
GGGGTTGTTTGGCACCTCGATGTCGGCTCATCGCATCCTGGGGCTGGAGCAGGTCCCAAGGGTTCGGCTGTTCGCCGATTAAAGTGGTACGTGAGCTGGGTTTAGAACGTCGTGAGACAGTTCGGTCCCTATCTGCCGTGGTTGTAGGAGAATTGAGAGGAGTTGCCCCTAGTACGAGAGGACCGGGGTGAACGTACCTCTGGTGGACCTGTTGTCGCGCCAGCGGCATAGCAGGGTAGCTAAGTACGGACGGGATAACCGCTGAAAGCATCTAAGCGGGAAGCCTCCCTCAAAACTAGTTCTCCCATGAGAGTCGTGGAAGACTACCACGTTGATAGGCCAGGTGTGGAAGTGCGGTAACGCATGAAGCTAACTGGTACTAATAACTCGATTGACTTAATCGATCTCATTATCAATTTTCATCAATTGGTAATAAACAACAGATATGATAACAAACAACTACTAATTAAGAACAAATAAGAACTAAAAAGAATATTCTACTTTTTTCAAATGTAATTTATTGGCTTGGTGATTTTAGCGAGGAGCCTACACACGATCCCATTCCGAACTCGACCGTTAAACTTCTCAGCGCTGATGGTACTGCATCTTAAGGTGTGGGAGAGTAAGTCGTCGCCAGGCCTATAAATTACATTTGATCTCTTTACAATGCTAAGTAGCCTATATTGACGCGGGGTGGAGCAGCCCGGTAGCTCGTCAGGCTCATAACCTGAAGGTCGTAGGTTCAAATCCTACCCCCGCAACCAAACAATAAAATTTTTTATAACATAATCTCTTCACATTTTAGTTATAATTTCTTTTGTACTAAAACGATGAGGTATGTTTTGACAGAATTTAAAGATCTTGGATTGAATAAGAGAGTTATCCAAGCAGTTGAAAAAGCTAATTATACAACACCAACACCTATTCAAGAAAAAGTAATACCCGTTATGTTAGACGGCCGAGATATTGTCGGTACAGCTCAAACTGGAACAGGTAAGACGGCAGCTTTTGTTTTGCCATTGCTTCACAGAGTTGAAGAACAAGGAAGAAGAGCAAAACCAAGAACATGTACTAATCTTATTGTTGTGCCTACAAGAGAGCTTGCTACACAAATTTTTCAAAATATAGCTATTTATGGTAAATTTATTCCACACTCAAAAACTGTTGTAATGGGCGGAGCTAGAGCAGGGGCTCAAATAAAGGCTTTAGCAAGAGGATTAGATATTGTAATTGCAACCCCTGGAAGATTAGAGGACCATCTTTCTACAAACAGTATTTCCCTTAGGGACACACAAACAATTATTTTAGATGAAGCCGATCAAATGATGGATTTAGGTTTCTTTCCAGCCATTCGACGAATAATGGGTTTTCTTCCCGCTGGACACCAAACTTTATTATTATCAGCTACAATGCCCAAGCAAGTAAGGGCTCTAGCAGATGAATTTCTTGTTAATCCTGTTGATGTTAGTATTGGACAACAGTCCAAGCCTATTGAAAAAATTAATCAAAAAATACTACTGGTCAATCAGCCTTCGAAGAAAAGGTTATTAGTTGAAATTCTTAGTGATGTTTTTAAGGCTATTGTTTTCACAAGAACAAAACATGGCGCTGACAAAGTTGTTAGGTATTTAAAAGAAAAAGGTCTGGAATCAACAGCAATTCATGGAAATAAAAGCCAAGGTCAACGTCAACGCTCACTAGAAATGTTTAAAAAGGATAAAATTAATATCTTAGTAGCAACTGATATAGCTGCTCGGGGTATTGATATAGATGAAGTTTCCCATGTTGTTAACTTTGATATGCCTAATGTTCCTGAATCATATGTCCATCGTATTGGAAGAACTGCTAGAGCAGGAAATGATGGAATTGCTATATCTTTATGTGATGGCTCTGAGGTTCCTTATTTAAAAGATATTGAAAAACTTATTCAACAAAAGATTCCTCGTGAAAAAGTTATGGAAGATGGAACTAGAAAAGAAGTTTTTTATGATCCTATGGAAGATATTACCGATTACTCTAAGCCCAAGAGAAATAAGTCTGGAAAATCGGGAGGAAAAAAGAAACCTCATCGCGGAAAGGGTTTTGAAAAAAAATCTAAAGGTGAATACTCACCATTTGAAAAATCTTCAGACAAATCACAATCTCAGTTTGATAAAGAGCTAAGTAAAAACTCTAATAGTAAAAATAAGAAAAAAACTAAGAACTCAAAAAAGAAACCAAATAAATTTTATGCAAAGCTTGAAAAGGTTAGGACAGCTAATTCTAATGATTTTGGTGATGATAATTCGAGCAAAGAGTCAAAAAAATTTAAGCCTTCTAAAATAAAATCTAAACCTAAAAATAATAGATCGCAAGAATCCTCTAAGGGACCTTCGAATAAAGCTAACAAAAAGAGGCCAAGTAAAAAACCTCTAGCGTCTAAAATTTTTAAAAGTAACTGATTAAAAATCGGTAATTTCGTCGCATTGTTTTTCTTTGATAGACTGCTAATATTAGTGTCTTAAGGAAATAAGCATTGATGACAAAAAATATTATTATAATCGGTTCAAGTGGTGCTATTGGCTCTAGTTTCCTTAAGCATTATGCCGAAGAAGACAAAAACAATATAATTTATGCATTATCGAGAAGTGAAGCAGCTAGTCCCTCTTCCAATATACATAATGTTTCTATTGATATTGAAAGTGATAGTTCAATATCCAATGCCTCTAGTATTTGCTCAGAAGCTGGACCTTTTGATATAATTATCGTCACCACGGGAATGCTTTCCGATGAAAATATTAGTCCTGAAAAGTCTCTACGACACCTTAATAAGGAATCATTAAGTAAGATTTTTTCTGTAAACACCCTAGGGCCAGCACTTATTGCAAAATACTTTATACCTTTGTTAAAAAAAGATGCTCCTTCGTTTTTAGGATTCTTATCGGCGCGTGTTGGAAGTATTTCTGATAATCGGATTGGTGGCTGGTATTCTTACAGGGCCTCTAAAGCCGCATTAAATATGATTATCAAGAGTTTAAGTATTGAGGTTGCTAGGAACAATCCGCAAAGCATCGTAGCTGGCCTTCATCCGGGAACTGTTGATAGTAAATTATCAAAGCCCTTTCAAGGAAATGTTTCAGAAGGTAAATTATTTACGCCAGATTATTCAGTTTCAAAAATGGCTGAGGTTATTTCTAACTTAAAACCAGAAAATAGTGGAAGCTGTTTTGCTTGGGATGGAGAGGAGATAGAATTTTAATGGAAAAATCTGAAAACATATCAATATTTTGGTTTAGACAAGATCTTCGTATTTCTGATAACCCAGGGTTAACCCATGCAGTTGAATCGGGTAATGTTCTTCCTATTTATATTCTCGATGATGTAAATGCTTTGGACAATAAAATGGGTGCCGCAAGTCGTTGGTGGCTTAATCATTCTTTAAAAAATCTAAACAAAAAATTAGGTAATAAATTAAATTTTTATAAAGGTGATCCACAGGATATTTTCGATAAACTTGGAAATGAATTCAATATAAATTCCATTTTTTGGAATCGTTGTTATGAGCCTTGGAGAATTAATAGGGATAAGGATCTTAAGCAGTCTTTTGAAGATAAAGGTATTCTAGTTAAGACTTTTAACGGATCTCTTCTTTGGGAACCTTGGAATATTTTAAAAAATGATGGAACGCCGTATAGAGTATTTAGCCCTTATTATAAAAGAGGGTGCCTAAACGCTCAACCTCCAAGGGAGCCGCTCAAAGAGCCTAATTTAGATAATGTGCTATCACATCCAACATACGAATCTTCTATTGAAGATCTAAATCTTTTACCTTCTATCCCTTGGTTTCATAAAATGGAAAAAATTTGGAACCCTGGTGAAGATGGTGCAAAAGAAAAACTCCATGCATTCTTAGACTTTGGTTTAAAGGGGTATAAGGAAGGAAGAAATTTTCCTTCAAAAAAAAATGTATCACAACTTTCTCCACATATACATTTCGGAGAAGTTTCTCCCAATCAGGTTTGGTATGGTGCTCAATTAAAAGAAGGTGAAATTGCTATCGATAAAGATTTAAGTCACTTTTTAAGTGAGTTAGGTTGGAGAGAGTTTTCATATAATCTTCTTTATCATTTTCCAACGCTTCCAAAAGAAAATTTACAAAAGAAATTTGATAATTTTCCCTGGAAGGATAATTCTGATTACTTAGACAGGTGGAAAAAAGGACTTACTGGCTTTCCTATAGTGGATGCGGGAATGCGAGAGCTTTGGCAAACAGGCTATATGCATAATAGGGTAAGAATGATAGTGGGATCCTTTTTAGTAAAAAATCTTTTACTACATTGGCATCATGGTGAAGAATGGTTTTGGGATTGCTTAATTGATGCTGATTTGGCAAGTAACAGCGCAAGCTGGCAATGGGTAGCAGGATCTGGTGCTGATGCAGCCCCTTATTTTCGTATCTTTAATCCAGTAAGTCAGGGTATTCGCTTTGATCCAGAGGGTGAATATACAAAAAAATATGTACCAGAGTTAAAAGATCTTCCTGATAAGTTTTTGTATTGCCCATGGGAGGCTCCTGAAGATGTTTTAGCTCAGGCAAATGTTGTTCTTGGAGAAAATTATCCAAAACCAGTAGTAGATTTAAAAGATTCACGCGAAAAAGCCCTAGAGGCTTTCGATAAAATTAGAATTAAATAATATACATATCCGCATATATACCATTTTCAGATGATGATAGGTTTAAAACGTCCGTTATTCCAAAAGCTTTTGCAAATTCTGAAAAAGTTAAATCTTGACCTAGGGTTCCATCAACTTTATTTCCACCAACATTATAAGTAAAACCATCTGCTTTACTAATTGTGATCTCCCTTCCATTCTCAAGTGTCAGACGAGCAGCATTTTTAGTAAACAATGTTTTATCAATATAAGTATTAGATGGAATTTGAATAGTATTAGAGCCCTCTGTATCAGTAATTGATACCTTACCTTTTTCAGGCAAAAGTTGTGAAACAAAATACGTATCATCACCCCTTAACCCTCTGTAGGTTTTTGCCTGTCCATCAAGAATAATAATATTATCGCCATCATTAAAATTAAGTGTTCCTGATAAAATATCCTCGGTATGGGCTTTTAAAGTATTTTTAGAGGCATCAAGAGAAGTTGATAGCGAATATTTTAAGTAAGGATCCGTTTTTAATCCTGTTGTTATTTCTCCATCACCATTTGGATATTCAGCAGCAGAATTAGGAATATTTATTTTAACAGTTCTGTCAGTGAATATAATTTCACTATAACCTATATATGTATCTTCCCCCGTATCAGGGTGTTGAACTGTAAACTTACCTCCCGATTCTTGAAGTCTATAAATAGAGTTATTATTTTCATCTCTTTTATCTAGATTTTCCTCTACATCTTCATAGGATAAATTAATAGAGACAGATGTATCTTCCCCCTCTGCTAAGAATACTTCTGCTCTTGGATTACCACCTGAATCTCGATCAGCTAATTTAGTATAGGGAGTTATTGATAGGATTGGTGGAATTTCATCAGCTTTCCCCCATATTTCCTCTAAAGCCTTAACATCAACTTCAGAATACCAAGTATAAATATTTCCTGCAGAATCTCTTGCTGAATATTCCATTACACTATCAGTGGGGCTAATTTCATTACTATTATCAGTTGCCCAATCACCATCGCCCTTATCCCATGGATGTTCCAGTCCTAGAGCATGACCCATTTCATGAAGATAAACTTTTGTCCAGTCATCTTTTTCTTCTTGAGTGAGTTCGTCCCCTGTTTTTGCTCGTTGAATTCTATCTCCATCTATACGATACCATTCACTGTGACCCATTATCATGGTAAAGGCATTATAAACAGGGCCGTCTGTTAAATAATTTTCAGGAGGCTTATCTCCATTGACACTGTATTGGTCACTATTTGAGGCATAAACAAACATAAATGATTTAGATGGATCTGATACTTCTTTTATGGTTACACCAAAATCCTCATTAATCCTTGAATTAATGGCTCGCATATTAGTTAATTGCCACTCTTGAAAGTCTTCATCTACATATCCAGGATCACCAAAGGATGAAGGTATTTCATCACCTTTTTTAGCAATATAGATTTTAAAATTATTACCATGTGAGGCGCGAATAAAGAGTTCTAGGGGCCCCATTTTAAGATCTTCGGAAGTAATTTCATTTATCATGTGATTATCTCATAAAATAATTAAATTTATATTATATATAAATCCGAAATTTCACCTGCCTGTGCGCCCGATGAATTAAGAATATCATAGACACCAAACACTTCGGCAAATTCGGTAAAGGTCAAATCAGTTCCTTTATCACCTTTGGTAATATTACCACCAACATTATAGGAAAATTTATCAGCACCACTGATAGTAATTTCTCTTCCATCTTCGAGAGTTAAGCGAGCTGCATTTTTAGTAAATAAAGATTTATCAATATAGGTATTTGCTGGAAGTTGAACAAGGTTGGATCCCTCGGTATCGGTAATGGAGACTTTTCCATTTTTAGGTAAAAGCTGAGAAACGAAATACGTATCATCGCCCTCTAAACCTCGATAGGTTTTTCCTTGGCCATCAAGAATAATAATATTATCACCTTTATTGAAGTTCAGCGTTCCCGAAAGAACATCTTCCGTATGTGCCGATAAAATATTCTCTGATGAATCGATTGATTCAGAAAGTTCATATTTTAATGAGGTCTTGGAGAGAGTTTTATCGGAAAATTGCATCTTTTCGATGTTTGTAAGAGTGTCTGACCCTTCATCGGTAAAACCTTCGGAAGGAGAAGAGTGAACAACGCTTACCGTCCCATCATCATTAGCTGTCAGTGTATAAGCAGAAGATGAATCTTTATAGATTGCCGTATCAAGGCCTGCACCACCGTCAATGATATCGTTACCGGTACCACCTTCAATAGTATCCTTTCCAGCATAACCATAAGCAGTCTCATTACCTTCACGAAGAACAATAGTGTCATTACCGGAATACCCATGGACTTTCGTTCCTTTTGCAAAGGTTTGTAAATTTTCTGACTGACCAACAGCCTTATAATGTTCAAGCGCTAAAGAGTATTCTCCACTATCCACAGATGTTTTTGCTTCACTATTAACTCTAAGATAATAGTTTTCATCAAAACCAGGATAACCATCTTTAGCTGGATTATTTAAATTTGGACCTGCGTATATTTTTTCAGTTGTTCTT
>JABHUT010000207.1 GCA_018658685.1 Alphaproteobacteria bacterium | reverse complement strand
GATGAGTCTTTATCATTAGTAAATTTCTGCTCCCAATTAAGTTTAAGTTTTTGATTATCAACAAAAATATCGCCTAGTATATCAATTCCTTTATTAGAGACACTGACATCAAGAGAATCTCCAGTAAAGTCTTTTGAAAATAAACTAGTTATACTAAAATTCCTAATAACTGAATTGGAAGAAATTTCAATTTCTTCAAAATTTATCTTTGATTTTAAAGGAAATTTAAAACTTACGTTAGAGCTTGCAAGGGCAGATACTTTATTAATTTCAAAAGGGAAAAATCTTTTAAGGTCTTTGGGGTGCTGAAATAAAAATAAAAGAAGGTCGCTTAATCGTCCGTCTGCATTAATATTAACCTCACCGGGTCCATGCTTTATTTGATATTGATGAGCAATAAAAGTACTATTTATTAGGTTAATCTCCTGATGATCAACTCCTTTAATTTTACCTTTAAATAAATTAGCTTTAAACGCCTCTCCATTTAAAAATGCCTCACCTGATGCATCATATATAGAGCTCATATCTTTTAAAAAAGATATTTTCATTTTTTCAAAATTAAATTTTAGATCCAAATTATCTCTAGAAATTTTATTTTTCACTTTATACGAATCTAAGGGAATATTTATATTAAACAAAAGATCTTTTATATTTCCATTTGATAAGTTGCTGCTTACCCATATCCTTGCTCCAGAGGCAATATTTTTAGGCCATAGACTCTTGACTAAATCGATTGGTAATTTTGATCCGTTTCCTTCTAAAGACAGAATAAAAGGCTCAATACTTCCTTTTGCGTTAATATTATAGCTAATATTAGGATTATCTTTATTTGAATTTAATTCACTAAGTAAAAAAGTAAATTCGTATTTAGAATGAAAATTTAAAATTGATTTAATAGGAATATCGATCTTTGAATAAAAACGATGTTTGCTTTGAATAATTTTATTAGAAAAATCAATTTTTATATTTGTAATTAGTTTATTTTGCGAGCCATCAAGGTATAATTGTATATTGTGGATATTGATATTATATTGAGAAGCATTATTGATTAGATATGGTTTAAAGAAAACTTCTGTAGATGAGATATCTATAAAAGACGATGAAATCTTAAGAAAAAAGAAACTAGTAGTAAAAATTATTAAACCTAATAAGTAGTTTATAATTTTTAAAAGATACTTCATGTATATATCCAGATTAAACAGTTAAAATTAGGACAGAAAAAATGACAAATGAATTAAAGATTAACGACACAATACCTACCTTTGTTCTTCCCTTAAGTGATGATACTTTACTTGACTCAAAAGAACTTAAAAAGAAATTATATATAATTTATTTTTACCCAAAAGATAATACACCAGGTTGCACCAATGAAGCTAAAGATTTTAGCTCAAATATTGAGAAATTTAAAAAAAATAAAGTTGAAGTTATTGGTGTTTCAAAAGATAGCATAAAAAAACATCAAAACTTTATTGAAAAACAAAACTTAAAGATAAAGCTAGCTTCTGATGAGGACGGAGAAGTTATAAAAAAGTTTGGAGTTTGGGTTGAAAAAAAAATGTATGGAAGAACATATATGGGTATTGAAAGGTCAACATTTATAATATCGGGTAAAGGAGAGGTACTTGAGATTTTTAGAAAAGTTAAAGTAAAAAACCATGTCAATTTAGTACTGGAAAAAGTTAATGAAATATTAAAAAAAAACTAATCTAAAATTTTTTGTGATAGCGATGCAGATAAAAATGAATCAATATCTCCATTTAAAACATTGTGAGGATTTGAGTCCTCTAAATCTGTTCTGAGATCTTTCACCATCTGATAAGGCTGCAAAACATAAGATCTTATTTGATGTCCCCAGCCAATTTCAGACCTACTTTCTAACTGCTCTTGTGAGTCCGCTTCCTTTTTTTGAAGCTCTAGCTCATAAAGCCTTGCCCTAAGCATTGACCATGCAGTAGCCTTATTCTTATGCTGAGATCTTTCAGCCTGACACTGAACTGCTATTTTTGATGGTATGTGTGTTATCCTTACAGCGCTATCTGTTGTATTAACATGCTGTCCTCCAGCACCGGAAGATCTAAATGTATCAATTCTGCAATCTGATTCTTTTAAATCAATATCAATATTATCGTCAATAACAGGGTAAATCCAAACACTTGCAAAGCTTGTATGCCTTCTTTTTTGAGAATCAAATGGAGAAATCCTTACCAATCTATGAATACCAGACTCTGTTTTAAGCCAGCCGTAAGCATTCTTACCATCTACTTTTATTGTAACGCTTTTAATTCCAGCCTCTTCGCCTTGAGCTTTTTCTACAATCTCTACTTTATAATTTTTACTCTCAGACCATCTAATATACATGCGTAAAAGCATTTCTGCCCAATCCTGACTTTCTGTTCCCCCTGCTCCTGGATGAATCTCAAGGAATGTGGAATTGGAATCTGCCTCACCTGACAATAATACCTCAAGACTAGCGACCTTTGATTCTTTAAGTAAAACCTCAAGAGAAAGGAGGCCATCTGAAACCACCGCATCATCAGATTCTTCAATTCCAAGTTCGATTAAAGTAATAGAATCTTCAAGCCTTCTTTCAAGAGAAAGGCAATCATTCATAGACTCTTCAATTTGTGACCTTTCTCTCATAATAATTTGAGCATTATTATTATTATTCCAGAAATCGTCTTTTTCTATGATGGCATTTAACTCTTCAAGCCTTAACAAAGACTTATCCCAGTCAAAGATACCCCCTCAATAGACCAATACAATCATTTATATCATCTATTATTTTTTGAATTTCAGCTTTCATAAGAATTCTCTTTTATATTATTTAAAATTTTTATTTACCGCTTCAACAAATTTATTAGCTACAGAAGACTGCCAATTCCTATTGTTAAAGTTTTGTCTATCATTATCGTTTGTTATGAATCCTAATTCAACCAAAACACTTGGATAATTTGGTGACTTTAATACCGCAAACCCTGCATATCGATGAGGTCTTTTTAATTTCTCAGATCTCTCACTAACTTTATCTACAAGAATTTCTGCAAATTCAAACGATGAATCTCTTGCTTTCCTAAATGCTTCATTAACATACCAATGATCCTCAAGATTCCTTCCTTTTCTTAAATTAATACCTTCTAGTCCCTTTTTTGAAAATACAGAAAGGCTATTTTCAAGATTTGCAACCTTTTCAGCCTCTCTATCTAGCCCTCTATCAGATAGACTATAAACTGAAAAACCCCTTGTTGAAGAATATTTAGAAGCATCAACATGAATCGAAATAAAGAGATCGGCACCTTTAGATTTTGCAAATTTAACTCTATCCTTTAGCTTTACAAAGTTGTCATTATCTCTTGTTAAAAAAACTCTATAACCATCGCTTTCTAATTTTTTCTTTAATAATCTAGAAAAATTTAGAACTATTTCTTTTTCCGATATTAACTTTTTATAAGAGGTTCCAGGATCCTTTCCTCCATGACCTGGATCCAAAACAACTGTGAGACTTCTTTTTCTAAAGCTTTTGCTTTTTTTTATAGTTTGCTTTTCTAGTTTATT
>JABHUT010000206.1 GCA_018658685.1 Alphaproteobacteria bacterium | reverse complement strand
ATCAAAAATATTTTGAAGTAGTGGATAGTTTTTTATCTGAATTAGCTGTATTAGGTTTTGAGTATGGATATAGTTTAGTTGAACCTAATACTTTAACTATTTGGGAAGCACAATTTGGAGATTTTGCAAATGGAGCACAAGTTATAATAGATCAGTTTATATCATCAGGTGAAAGCAAATGGCTAAGGATGTCTGGGTTAACTTTATTATTACCTCATGGTTATGAAGGGCAAGGACCCGAGCACTCTTCAGCAAGAATGGAAAGGTTTTTACAACTGTGTGCAGAAGATAATTTACAAGTTGTAAATTGTACAACGCCAGCTAATTATTTTCATGTTTTAAGAAGACAGATGCATAGGTCTTTCAGAAAGCCTGTTATAATATTTACTCCAAAGTCATTATTAAGAAATAAAAATGCGGTATCAAAAATATCTGATATGACAGAAGGGTCGTGGTTTCACCGCGTGCTGCCAGACCCAAAAAAAATAGATAAGAATCATAAAATTGATAGGATAGTATTATGCACAGGAAAAATATTTTATGATTTAATAAAAGAAAGAGAAGAAAAAAAAATAACAAATACTAGAATAATAAGAATAGAGCAGCTTTATCCTTTTCCAGAAGATGCAGTAGTTAGAGAATTAAAAAAATTTAGTAAGACTAAAATAATATGGTGCCAGGAAGAACCAAAAAATATGGGTGCTTGGAGTTATATTAATTCACTAGTCGAAGACGTAATGATTGAGATAGGCTCAAAACAAAACAGATTATTTTATGCAGGTAGAAAAGCTGAGGCTTCTACTGCTACTGGGTTGTTCAGTAGGCATATTTTAGAACAGAATGATTTAATATATAAAGCTTTGTTGGCTGATGATAATATACTTAATAAAAAATAAATAAAAATATAAAAAGGCATTAAATTAATATAAACATTATAAAAGATAGGTATTTATAAATGAAAATTCTTGTTCCATCTTTGGGTGAATCGATTACAGAGGCAACTGTAGCTAAATGGTTAAAGAAAAAAGGTGACCTTGTTAAGAAAGATGAAGTGTTAGTAGAGCTGGAAACTGATAAAGCAACTTTAGAAGTATATGCACAAACTGATGGTAAATTATCTGAAATATATTTTGAGGCTGGAAAAGATGTGCAGATTGGTGCGGAATTAGCTGACTATTTAGAAGGTCCCCAAAATAATCTAATTGTAGAAACAAAAAAAGAAACTAAAAAAATAGAAGAAGAAAATATTGAAGATGTAAACAATAATAAAGTAGAAGAAAAAATTATTGTTCCTGAAAATATATCCACTATAGATGTTAAAAGATCAGGAGCAGGAAATAAAATTACTAAAAATGATTTACAAGAATTAATAGGTGGAGAAAATTTATCTCCTAGTCAGAGAAGAAAAGGTATATTTAAACCTCAAGATGATATTATAGAGGTGTCAAATAAGAGTGCGCCATTAAATAATAAAAAGTCTACGAGAGTCCCTATGACAAGACTGCAGAGAACTATGGCTGAAAGGTTAAAATCAGCACAAAATACAGCGGCTATGTTAACTACATTTAATGAAGTTGACATGTCAAATATAATTAAAATTAGAAAAAATAATAAAAATAATTTTGAGGAAAAGTTCAATGTTAAGCTTGGGTTCATGTCTTTTTTTTGTAATGCAGTTTCTATAGCTTTGAAAGAAATGCCTATTATTAATTCAGAAATTGATGGCAGTGACATTATTTATCACGACCATATTAACTTAGGGATAGCTATAGGTGCTCCACAAGGTTTACTGGTCCCAGTAATAAGAGAAGCAGATGCAAAATCATTTTCAGAGATTGAGAAGGAAATATATAATTTTGGAATTGATGCTAAAAATGGCTCAATCGCTTCTGATCAAATGATTGGTGGTACTTTCACTATAACCAATGGAGGAATTTATGGTTCAATGATGTCTACGCCTATTTTAAACCCTCCTCAAACAGCAATACTTGGTCTACATCAAATTAAAGATAGGGCTATAGTTGAAAACGGAGAAATAAAAATTAAACCTATGATGTATGTAGCTTTAACTTATGATCATAGAGCGGTTTCTGGAAAAGAAGCAGTATCGTTTTTGGTAAAAATAAAAGACTTTATAGAAGATCCTGAAAGAATGTTAATAGGCTTATAATGGAAAATTTTGATTTAATTGTTATTGGTGGAGGGCCAGGTGGATATGTTGCTGCTATAGCTGCTGCTCAATCAGGCTTAAAAGTAGCTTGTATAGACAAAAGAAAAAATTTAGGTGGAACTTGTTTAAATGTGGGGTGTATTCCTTCTAAAAGATTACTGTATTCTTCTGAATT
>JABHUT010000036.1 GCA_018658685.1 Alphaproteobacteria bacterium | reverse complement strand
TCTCTGTCAGAGTCTGAATTGATTTCTGAAGAAGCAACAAGAAGAAGGTTTGAAAAACTATCATCCTGATTTTCTAGCCTTGAAACAGGAACGCCAGCTAAAACACCCTTTTCTGCCATTTTTTCAACAAATACTGATGCATTAATAGGAAGCTTTACAGTAAATTCATTAAAAAAAGATTTATTTTTAACCGCAAACCCTTCCAAACCATTTAATTTATTATAAAGTTTAATTGCGGCTTCATGATTTAATTTTGATAACTTTTTAAAGCCAACCTCTCCTAGTAAAGTTAAGTGAATTGTAAAGGCTAAGCTACATAATCCTGAATTCGTACAAATGTTTGATGTGGCTTTTTCCCTCCTAATATGCTGTTCCCTTGTTGCTAAGGTTAATACAAAACCTTTCTCACCATTCATATCATTTGTTTCACCAACTATTCTTCCTGGGAGTTGTCTTACATATTTATCTTTTGTAGACATTAAACCTATGTAAGGACCTCCAAAATTAAGAGGGTTTCCAAGTGATTGCCCTTCGCAAGCAACAATATCTGCGCCCATAGCTCCAGGACTTTTCATCATCCCAAGAGAAACAATCTCATTAACAACAACAACTAATAAAGCTCCTTTAGAATGAATATGATCTGCTAGTTTTTCCAAAGTATGGCATGAGCCGAAAAAATCAGGATTTTGTAAAACAACACAGGAAACATCTTCGTCAATTTTTGAAATAAGCGAGGTGACATCAAAATCTTCTGAAAATTTATAATCAATAGAGTCTTCATCCGCACTAATCAATGTCTTAATTACCTCAGCATACTGAGGGTGAAGTGTAGGCGAAAGAACAACCTTATTTCTTTTTGTAATTCTTTTTGCCATTGAAACAGCTTCAGCTGAGGAGGTTGATCCATCATACATAGATGCATTTGATACATCCATTCCCGTCATCAAAGAAACTTGAGTCTGAAATTCAAACAAATATTGAAGCGTACCTTGTGAGATTTCAGGTTGATAAGGAGTGTATGATGTTAAAAATTCGGAGCGTTGAATTATATGATCAACTGTTGCTGGAATGTGGTGCTTGTATGCTCCTGCACCCAAAAAGAAAGGTGCTTGATTTGAATTAATATTCTTATTTGCAATGCCTGATAAAATTCTTCCAACTTCCATTTCAGTCTTATGATTTGGTAAGTTAAAAGTTGGATCTAATGATACTGATCTAGGAACATTGCTAAATAATTCGTTAACATCATCTATTCCAATAACTCCCCTCATATTTTTTCTGTCTTCATTTGTTAAAGGTAGATATCTCATCAGTTTATACTCCAATTAATTTGTTATAATCTTCTTCATTCATTAAATTTTTTAAATCTTCTTTATTCATTATTTTAATTTTATAAAGCCATCCTGCATTTAACGGATCGTCATTTATAATTTCAGGGTTTTCTTCTAATAAAGCGTTAGTTTCAATAATTTCTCCAGAAGCTGGTGAGTAAATCTCACTTGCAGCCTTAACTGACTCAATAACAGCAACATCCTTTCCCTGCTCAAAAGAAATCCCTTTTTGAGGTAACTCAACAAAAACAATGTCCCCTAATTGTTCGCTAGCATAAGGTGTAATACCCACAACACCTTCGATGCCATTCACCTTTATCCATTCATGATCTTTTGTATAAAAAATTTCTGTCATTTAATTTACCTTTTTAAAATAATTATGAGGAACAAAAGGAAGATTAACCTTATCTGAAGGTATTTTTTTTCCTCGCACATCTAAATAAACTTCTTTTTGATCAATTGCTGAAGATTTAATGTACCCCATTGATATAGGGATGCTTAATGTTGGTGAAAAACCACCGCTAGTAACTTCACCAATTAAATTATCATTAGAATCATATATTAAAGTTCCTTCTCTTGCAGGTGCCCTACCTTTAGGGAGTAATCCAATTAAAACTCTTGAAGGACCTTTTCTAAACTCATCTTTAATAAAATCACCACCTATAAAATCTGCGCTATTTATTCTATCCTTACAAATCGACCATTTAAGTCCAGCCTCAATGGGTGATGATTTTAAGTCAATGTCATGACCATAAAGACAAAGACCGGCCTCCAATCGAAGAGAATCTCGTGCACCTAATCCTGCTAATTTAACATCAGAGTTTTCTAAAAGTTTTTGAGTGAATGATATTACATGCTTATTAGGAACCGAAATTTCAAATCCATCTTCTCCAGTATAACCACACCTTGAAATTAAAATTTCATAGTTTTTGTAACTTACCCAACAACTTGACATAAATTCTATACCTACAATACCAGGTACTAATTTTAATAGAGCCAACTCAGATTTAGGACCTTGAAGAGCAATCAAAGATAAATCATCCCTGATATTAATATTAAAATTTTTATTTAGATTTTCTCTGAGATGATTAATATCTTTTTCTTTACAAGCAGCATTAACAACCAACCAAACACTATTTTCATTGTGAGTTCTGTGAATCATTAAATCATCAATTATTTTACCTTCATTATTTAAAAATTGAGTGTATTTTATTTTACCTGGTAATATCTTGGAGAAAGATATAGGTAAGATTTTTTCCATAGCTTCCATGATAAAAGGGCCATTGATCTCAATTTGACCCATATGTGAAACATCAAAAATACTTGCGCTAGATCTAGTATGATTATGCTCGGCAATAATACCTGGTGTATAATTTATAGGAAGATAGTACCCCCCAAAAGATACTAACTTAGCGTTCATTTGATTATGGAAATCAAAAAGAGGCGTTTTTTCAACATGAAAATTTTCATTTAATAGTTCAGACATATAGACTCCAAGACAGATAAAAGGTTTAAAATAAACCTGCCCTCCTCTGTCGTTGGAACCTGAGAGATTTCGTATAAATACTTACCCCGTGGGTGAAATCATTATGATTTGCTTTCCAGAGTCTAATATCATTGCGGTCCTTTTGCCTGAGAGTTTCCGAGGGCGGTTGCTCCTTCGGCGCTAAGAGTAGTCTCTCCCGCAACGATTGTTAAATATTACAATGATTCTTTATTTAGCAAATTAAAATATGATTATTTCTGGATACCAATTAAGACCTTATATGATGATCCTGTTCTTCCTTCTAAAATATCTGATTTAAGATTTTCAATCCCGATACTAAATGAAGAAATTTCTTTAGACGCGACCTTGATAGTATTGTTTTTAATCCATTTATCAATAACTACATCATTTGGTCCTACAAAGGCTATAAAGATAGGTATATCAATTTTTTCTGCTATATCTTTATTACCGCCGATGACATCACCGATAACTCCTATATTAAAATCTATTTTCTTTTTCCGAACATTATATTCACAAATCATAACTGTACGATTTAATTCAATTTCCAGACCATTAAATGAGGTAGATTCAGAACCCTCCATAATTGCTGCCCTAGGACAAGCACCGGGATCAAAGTCAAAATTTGATGAGCTGCAAGATGAAACTAAAATAATTATTATTGCTGTAAAAATATATTTTAACATAATTAACTTTTCCCAAACTCTATATCAAACTATAAAGAAAAAACGTTTATAAGTAATTTAAATGTACCGTAGTTTAACCTGTGAATAAAATGAATAAAAAAATTGAAAAAATATTATATTTACCAAATCCAAGAGGATTCTGCGCAGGAGTTGAGAGGGCTATAAATATAGTTGAACTAAGTCTAGAAAAATATGGGCCTCCTATTTATGTAAGGCATGAAATTGTTCACAACCCTTGGGTTGTGAAAGATCTTGAAAATAAAGGTGTTATTTTTGTTGATGAATTAAATGATATTCCTAAGGATGCTAGAGTTATTTTTTCAGCGCATGGTGTTTCTTCATCAGTAAAAGAGGAAGCAAAAGAAAAAAAAATGTCTTATATAGATGCTACATGCCCTTTAGTTCTTAAAGTACATATTGAAGCAAAACGACACTTTGAGAACGGTGCTCATATTTTCCTTATAGGTCATAAAGGGCACCCAGAAGTTGACGGAACAATGGGACAAATACCAAGTCAATCAATTACTCTGATAGAGAATATTAACGATATTAAAAGACTTAATATTAGTGAATTTAATAAAGTAGCTCTAATAACTCAAACAACATTATCAGTCGATGATACTGCAAAACTAATTAGGGCTCTCAAGAAAAAATTCCCCACTTTAATCGAGCCACCGCGTGAGGATATTTGTTACGCAACTACAAATAGACAGGCAGCTGTTAAAAGCATAGCAAAAAAATGTGATGCTATTTATGTAATTGGCGGAGAAAATTCTTCAAATTCAATAAGGCTCGTTGAGGTGGCTAGTCAGTCTGGTTGTAAGAATACTTTTTTGATTTCTGAAATTAAGTCAATTAACTGGGATGAAATGAAACACTTTAAAACTATTGGCCTAACTGCTAGCGCAAGCGCACCAGAGATATTAGTAGATGAATTTTTAAGTTTATTTAAAAATAAATTTCAGGTCAAAATTGAGAAAAGCGTTATTGCGGATGAGAATATTTCTTTTAAAATACCTAGAGAACTAAGAGAATAAAATGGCGGTATTTACACATATTACAGAAGACGATCTTAAAAATTTCTTGAGGAATTATAATTTTAATAATATAGATTTTATCGAAGGAATTAATGAAGGAATTCAAAATACAAACTATAAAGTCGGTATTGATTCGGAGGATTATATTTTAACAATCTATGAAAATATTTCAGATGGAAATGATATTAGTTTTTTTCTAGAATTAATGATGCATTTATCAACAAATAATATTAAATGTCCGATCCCAGTTAAAGATATAGAAGATAAATCAATTGGTGAAATCAAGTCAAAATCTTCCGCTCTTCTCACTTTTCTTGAAGGAAAATCAATATCATCTATTGAAGAAGGCCATGCTTACGAGATTGGGAAAGCCCTTGCAGAAATGCATACAAATGTAACAAACTTCAAACTTAAGAAAAAAAATGATTTATCAATCGATGGTTGGAATGGCCTTTTAGAGGCAAATCAGAAAAAATTAAATCTTTTAGAAGAAAATCTATATATTAATTTAAGAAAAGAGCTCAACAGAATTGAAAATCTATGGCCAAGAGACTTACCTTCAGGAATAATCCATGCAGACTTATTTCCTGATAATGTTCTTTTTTTAAATAATAAAGTATCTGGATTAATTGACTTTTATTTTTCTTGTAATGATTTTTTTGCTTACGATTTAAGTATTTGTATAAATGCATGGTGTTTTAATAAAGAAAATAAATTTTCAAGAGAAATTTTCAAAAGTCTTTTAAAAGGCTATCAAGAGTTAAGATCCTTGTCAGAAAAAGAATTAGAATATCTTCCAATATTATGCTCAGGTTCAGCACTCAGATTTTTGTTAACAAGAGTAGATAACTGGAATAACTCAAATGGTATTGATATTGTTAACTATCAAGATCCAAAGGAATTTCTTAATAGATTAAAATTTCATCAACAAATAAATGATATTAAAGGCTATGGATTCTAATGGATAAAAAAGCAGAAGTTTACACAGATGGAGCATGTTCTGGTAACCCTGGACCTGGTGGATGGGGTGCTACCATTAAAATTAATGAAGAAACTATTGATTTAAATGGAGGTGAAGAAAATACAACAAACAACCGAATGGAATTAATGGCGGCCATTAAAGCACTTAATTATATTGATAAAGATTATGAAATTATACTTTTCACTGACTCAAATTATGTAAAGGATGGCATAACTAAATGGATACATAATTGGAAAAAAAATAACTGGCAAACAGCATCAAAGAAGCCAGTAAAAAATTCTGATTTATGGAAAGAGCTAGATACCCTTCACAATGAGAGAAGAGTTTTATGGAAATGGGTAAAAGGACACGCTGGCGACCCAGGAAACGAGCGAGCTGATGAGCTCGCCCGAATGGGTATAATTAATCAATAAAAATTATTTATAATTGCTCAAGAATATTTTCGGCACTTGATTCTGCAATTTCGCCTGGATTTGATTCTAAATTTAACTTTGTTACAGAGTTATCATCAACAATCATTGAGTATCTTAATGATCTAGAGCCAAGACCAAATCCTGAACCATCCATAGTCAAGCCTGTTGCCTCTGTAAAGTCTCCATTTCCATCACCCAACATTAAAATTTTATCGCCGGTACCTTTATCCTTTCCCCACGCATCCATAACAAATGAATCATTAACAGATAAACAAACAATTTGATCAACACCTTTACTAAGGATTTCGTCAGAATTGTTTACAAAGCCTGGTAAATGTTGCATTGAGCATCCAGGTGTAAATGCACCCGGAACAGCAAAAAGAACTGATTTTTTTCCACCGAAGAGTTCACTTGTGGTTATTGGAGTTGGTCCATTTTCAGTCATATGGTGAAGTGTAACTTCTGGTAATTTATCGCCTTCTTTAATAGTCATCATTTTTCTCCGTAATATTAAATAATTATTTATATAGACAATCTATAACATTTATATAAATAAAAGATTATCATTTATAAGTAATAAATAAAATTATCTTTTTTATAGGAATCCAAATGCCCCAAGAAACATCTTTAATTGGTCAATTTTTAATTGCTATGCCGGGAATGGATGATGAACGATTTAAAAAGTCCGTTATTCTAATAACTTCTTACTCGGACGAGGGTGCAAAAGGATTAATAATTAATAAACCAACAGATATATTAAGTTACAAAGAAATTATAGAAAAAAATTCTCAGGATATTGATTTAGATGATTTTAATTTTAATAAAAATATAGGTGTATTTTATGGTGGGCCTGTTGATCTTGAAAGAGTTGTAATTCTTCACTCAAATGACTATTCGATGCCTGAAACCGATAAAATATCGAATACTGAGTGTTCGATTACAGGGTCAAAGAAAATACTGCCTTTATTAATTGATGCTAAATTTCCTAGTAAATCTAAATTATTTATCGGGTTCTCAGAATGGGAATCGGGCCAACTAGAATCTGAGATTAAATCGAGCGACTGGTTAATATGGAATTCTGATACAAATATCATTTTTGAAGAAAATACTGAATTAGTTTGGCTGAAAGTAATATCTAATATGGGGATTAATATAGGATCTTTATCTAATCAGAGAGGTTTTGCTTAGATTTTTTCTTTGAATGATTTGTAACATCAGTCCAAACCCTTAAAAAATTTTCAGACCAAATTTTCTTGATATCATTTTTTGAATACCCTCTTTTCAAAAGAGCTGAAGTTATATTTTTAGTTTGTGAAGCATCCATCCATCCATCAATGCCTCCGCCCCCTCCAAAATCAGATGAAATACCTACATAATCTATGCCGACTAAATTAACGATGTAGTCCAAATGATCGATAAACTGATCTACACTAGGTAGAGGGAAATCTCTATTAATTTCATCCATCTTTATTTTATATTGAGGGTTTTCTGTATGTTTCCTATAAATAAAAACCTTATCACCCGTTAAATTGACAATAAACTTTCTTAATGAATTAATTGCATTATTCCTCTCTTTATTAATTTCTACATAAGATGAAAAAGCTACGACCTGAATAACCCCACTATTGTTTGCAATTTCTTTTATAATATTATCCGGTAAATTCCTTGGGTGATTTGCTATAGCCCTTGCAGATGAGTGAGAGGCAATTACAGGGGCCTCTGATAATTGAATAGCCTGCAAGGCTGCTTTATCAGAAACATGACTAATATCGACCATTATACCCAATTCATTCATTTTTGAAATTACCTGCTTACCAAAAATAGATAAACCACCGTGCATTTCAAGAGGGTCATTTAGAGACTTCTTTGGTATTGAGCTATCTGAAATTTGATTATGTCCAATATGAGCAAGCGTCATGTACCTAGCTCCTAAATCATAAAAATCTTCTAATAAGTTTATATTATTCCCTAAAATATAACCATTTTCTATACCTATAGCTGCAGATATTTTTCCTTTTTCCTTGGCCTTCCTGATATCATCAGGCTCCAAAGCAGGGAGAATTTTATCTGGATATTTTTGAAGCATTTTGTGAATGGCACTAAATTTCAACATAGCTTGTTCTTTTGCTTTTTTAAATCCCTCGTCAGTTAAATTAGACTGGCCAACGTAAACAATGAAAAACCCTGAATCTAGTCCACCAGTTTCCATTTTAGAAAAATCAACTTGCATTTCAGTTGAGTTGCCAGGGTCATGCTTAGGATTATCCATATAATCGAATGGTATATCAATATGAGAATCCAAGGTTAAATATTCTGCATAAACAGGTATTGATAGTAATAAGAAGATTAAAATAAAAAAATATTTATAAAAGAAACTCAAAATTATTATCCTTAAATTTATTTAATATTTGAACGAATAAAGTCTTTAATTTTAGAAATATCAATACTCATTTCAGAAAAACTTTCACCACCACTCATAACTTTTTTTAATCTTTCTGGCATATCTGGAATTATTCCCAAACTGCTTTTTACTGCGTTAGGAAATTTTGAGGGATGAGCTGTACCAAGAGTTATTATTGATCCATCTGAAGATAAAATATCAGTCGCAGCATATCCAACAGCTGAGTGCGGATCCAAAATATATCCTGATTTTTTATAAACATCTGCAATGCAATCCTTTGTGGCCTTTTCAGTAATACTTTTTGCTAAGAAATCTTCTTTTATAAATTTTAATGCACGACTATCTATTTGGAACTCTTTATTTTCCTTGAGGTTATTCATAAGATTTTTAATCTTAGATGTATCCCTTCCGTAAGCTTCAAAAAGTAAGCGCTCAAAATTACTTGAAATTTGAATATCCATGCTTGGAGACATTGTCGCCTTTGCTTTATCTATTGAATAAATTCCATTTTCCAATGCCCTTGCTAAAATATCATTCTCATTCGTTGCAATTAATAGGTTATCGATTGGAAGACCCATTTTCTTAGCAACCCAACCGGCTAATATATCACCAAAGTTACCAGTAGGAACGGAGTAAGAAACAGGTCCATTTTTAATCAACTTAAAGGAAGTAAAATAATATACAATTTGCGCAGCAATCCTTCCCCAGTTAATAGAATTAATCGCACCAAGATTAACTTCATCATTGAAACTTAAATCATTAAAAAGAGCCTTAACAATATTTTGGCAATCATCGAATGTACCGTTAATCTCAATTGGAAAGACGCCCTCTCCGATTGCTGTTGTCATTTGTTTTCTCTGTATCTCAGAAACTCTATCTTTAGGAAAAAATATAAAAACGTTTACGTTCTCACTTTGCTTAAAAGCTTCAATTGCTGCGCTTCCGGTATCACCAGAGGTAGCGCCAATAATAGTTATTTTTTCATTTCTTTTTTTTAAAGATAAATCAAATAATTCAGCAAGAAGAAGCATAGCAAAGTCTTTAAAAGCAAGAGTAGGTCCATGGAAGAGTTCCAGCAAATACTTATTATCATCAAGTTGAATCAGGGGAGTCATATCCTCAGTTTGAAAAGATGAATATGCCTTTTTTGTTAATAAATTTAACTCTTCCTTATTAATAAAATCATTAAAAAATGGATAAAGAATTTCAGCCGCATCTTGCCAATAAAATTGATTGTTTAATTTTTTATAATCTATGGAAGGCCACTCTAAAGGTACGTAAAGGCCACCATCAGTAGCCAAGCCCTTTAAAAGTACATCTTCAAATCCAAGCTCTTTGGATTCTCCTCTTGTAGAAATATATTTCATAGTTAGTAATTATATCCTATCCATAGTAAATGGAATATTTTATTATGAAAAAGATACAACAATTAATTTTAAAGGTAATTATTTATGGATAATATGTTTGATGACATTGAAAAAGATCAAGTTTCTTCTATGGTTCAAGAGGCTCTTAATGGGTCAGATGATGGCGAACTTTTTTTTGAAACCACTCCAAGCGAATCATTTCTTTTTGATGATGGTAGGTTAAAAAATGCAAGTTTTGATATTAACAGCGGTTTTGGATCTCGTTTAGTATCAGGTGATATAACTGGTTATGCAAACTCGACAATACTAAGTAAAAAATCAATTAAGTCGTCGTTGGAAGCTATACAAACTGCAAGAAGTGGAAAAGAAATACTAGTTTCTGAAACAGATCACTCTAAAATTAAAAATAATAAGAAATTTGAAAAAAATCTATACTCAAAAGAAAACCCCTTAAATTCTATTTCTTTTGATGAAAAGATTGAACTTGTCAAAAATATAGATGCGTTTTTGAGAAGTTATGATAATCGAGTCCAACAAGTGAGTGTAAGTCTGGCAGGTAACTTTCAGTCAATAGTAATTTTTGGAAAAGAAGGTGAAATTTATACAGATGAAAGACCTTTAGTAAGACTAAATATCTCAGTTATTGTCAATAATGGTAAGAGACAAGAATCAGGGTCTTATGGGACTGGTGGAAGATGGGACTACACAAGATTAAATTCAAAGGATTTTTACCAACACGCTGCAAAAAAAGCTTTAAAGCAAGCGCTAACAAATCTTGATTCAATTGATACACCTGCTGGAGAAATGACTGTGGTTTTAGCTTCAGGATGGCCAGGCGTTCTTTTGCATGAAGCTGTTGGTCATGGATTAGAGGGTGACTTTAATAGAAAAGGAACGTCAGCGTTTTCAAATATGCTCGGTCAAAAAGTTGCCGATGAACAAGTAACGGTTGTGGATAATGGAGCAATACCTGATAGGAGGGGGTCATTAAATATTGATGATGAGGGAACTATTACTCAAGAAACAGTTTTAATTGAGAACGGAATTTTGAAAGGATACCTTCAAGATAATATGAATGCTAGATTAATGAATGATAGGCCGACCGGAAATGGAAGGAGAGAAAACTTTATGTATCAACCTATGCCAAGAATGACAAATACCTACATGACGGACGGACAATATAATCCTAATGAAATAATAAAATCCGTTAAAAAAGGTTTATATATGGTAAATTTTGGAGGTGGCCAAGTTGATATCACTTCTGGAAAATTTGTTTTCAGTTGCACAGAAGGATATCAAATTGAAAATGGCAAAATATGCTCTCCAATAAAAGGTGCAACTCTAATAGGAGATGGTCCAAAGGCTTTAAATAAAATCAAAATGGTAGGGAATGACTCATCATTGGATGATGGGATTGGAACATGTGGAAAAGCAGGTCAAAGTGTTCCGGTTGGTGTAGGGCAACCAACATTAAGGATTGACGAAATAACTGTAGGTGGAACTTCTTAAAATGAATAAAAATGATTTGGTAGATTTTTCCTTTGAGTATGGAGTTTGTGATCAAATCACTCCACTAGTCAGAAGGGTAATAGCAAAAAATCCAGGACCTTTTACATATACAGGAACTGGAACATATATTATTGGGTCACAAGATTTGGCAGTTATAGATCCTGGGCCAATTGATGAGAGTCATCTTCAAGCAATTTTAAATGCAACAAAAAATCAAAAAATAACACATATAATTATTACCCACACACACAATGACCACTCACCTCTATCAAAATTACTTAAAGAGAAAACGGGTGCGCTTATTTATTCGTTTGATAATAAAAGCATAAATACTGGTGAAGAAAATAAATTTGAAGAAGGTTACGATAAAGAATTTGTATATGATGTAAGCATTAAAGATAAAGACATAATTAAAGGAAAAGATTGGACACTAGAGGCTATTCATACACCAGGTCACACATCAAATCACCTATGTTACTCATTAAAGGAAGAAAAAATTTTATTTTCTGGTGATCATGTTATGGGCTGGTCAACTACAGTAATTGTTCCGCCTGATGGGGATATGGAAGAGTATATGCAGTCATTAGAAAAGTTGCTTCTGAGAAAAGAGCAGTATTATCTACCAACACATGGAAAGATGATAAAAAATCCCCTGAGTTTGGTAAAGAAGTATATTACTCACAGATTGGAGAGAGAAAATCAAATAGAGAAAGCTATAAAATCAGGAAAAAATAAAATTACAGATATAGTTAAAATTATTTACGCAGATGTTGATACTAGGCTTTACCCAGCAGCATCAATGTCTACATTAGCTCATCTAAAAAGAATGATAAAAAAAGGACAAATCAAAGTAGATGGTTCAAACTTAGATGGCTTTTATGAAATTAACTAGGGGAATAAATTAACAGGTATCCACTCATCCTTTTTTTTCTCAAAAAGTAATCTTTCATGAAGCCTATAAGGCCTATTATCCCAAAACTCTATTGTGTTAGGTATAATCACATAACCGCCCCAATGTGGTGGACGAGGTATATCTTTATTTTTATACTTTGAAGATAACTCATTATACCTTTTTTCTAAATCTTCTCGTTTTGATAACTTCTTAGACTGAGTGGATGCCCATGCGCCTATCTGTGAACTTCT
>JABHUT010000205.1 GCA_018658685.1 Alphaproteobacteria bacterium | reverse complement strand
TATTTGGTCTTGGACCCAGGACTTACTCCATTAGATAATCTTCAACTTTTAACAGAAGAAGAGTATTTGGATGCTCAGGATGAATATGGTGTAGATAATTTTAGAGCTGAAATTGGCGCAGAAGCAATTAGATTTTTATTAGAAAATATTGATCTAGAGCAAATAAGCGAAGATATAAGGCAAGAAATAAAAGAAACTAAAAGTGAACTTAAGCCAATTAAGCTAGCAAAAAGACTTAAATTAATAGAAGCATTTAAGGAATCTGGTAACAAACCAGAGTGGATGATTATGAAAGTAATTCCAGTCATCCCACCTGAATTAAGACCTCTTGTACCGTTGGATGGAGGAAGATTTGCTACGTCAGACTTAAATGATTTATACAGAAGAGTTATTAATAGAAATAATAGATTGAGAAGGTTAATGGATCTTCGCGCTCCTGATATTATTATTAGAAATGAAAAAAGAATGCTTCAGGAATCTGTTGATGCCCTTTTTGATAACGGAAGAAGGGGAAGAATAATTACAGGGTCTAATAAAAGACCGCTAAAATCACTTTCTGATATGCTAAAAGGAAAGCAAGGACGTTTTAGACAAAATCTATTGGGTAAACGAGTTGACTATTCTGGTCGTTCTGTAATTGTTGTTGGTCCTGAGCTTAAACTGCACCAGTGTGGGCTTCCCAAAAAATTAGCTCTAGAACTCTTTAAGCCTTTTATTTATTCTAAGCTTGAGTCCTTAGGTTTTTCATCAACTGTCAAGCAATCAAGAAGAATGGTTGAAAAGCAAACTCCAGAAGTTTGGGATATTCTAGAAGAAGTCATTCGTGAGCACCCAGTTTTATTAAATAGGGCTCCTACTCTACATAGATTGGGCATACAAGCTTTTGAACCTGTTCTCATTGAAGGTAAGGCTATTCAGCTTCATCCATTGGTTTGCGCTGCTTTTAATGCTGATTTTGACGGGGATCAAATGGCCGTTCATGTTCCTTTATCTCTTGAGGCACAACTTGAAGCTAGAGTATTGATGATGTCAACGAATAACATTCTTCACCCTGCTAGCGGAGAACCAATTATCGTTCCAAGTCAAGACATTGTTCTTGGTTTATATTATTTATCTCAAATGAAACAGGGCGAGCCTGGTGAAGGTAAAACTTTTGATAGTGTTAACGAATTAAATTTTTCTCTTGAAAATGGATCTGTTACACTTCATTCAAAAATTAATTTTAGATTTTCTGAAGAAGATGGAGAAAGGTCTATTATAGAAACAACCCCAGGTAGAGTGTTAATATCAAAAGAGCTACCTGATAATAAAAATGTAAAATTTGATATTATTAATAAACTTTTAACTAAGAAAGAAATATCAAGAATTATTGATGATGTTTATAGACATTGTGGTCAGAAAGACACTGTTATTTTTTGTGATCATATAATGAGACTTGGATTTCAAAATGCCTTTAAGGCAGGAATTTCTTTTGGTAAGGATGATATGATTATTCCTGAGGAAAAAGAAAAAATGATTGAAGAAACTCATTCACTAGCCACTGAATTTGAACAACAATATATTGATGGATTTATTACTAGAGGCGAAAAGTATAATAAGGTCGTCGATGCTTGGGCAAAGTGCACTGACAGAGTTGAAAATAAAATGATGGAGAAAATTTCAACAACATCAATGAATGATCAAACCAATAGAGAAAATGATGTTAATTCCATTTATATGATGGCGCACTCTGGAGCCAGAGGATCAGCTGCTCAAATGAAACAACTAGCTGGTATGAGAGGCTTGATGGCAAAACCATCCGGTGAAATTATTGAAACGCCAATCATCTCAAATTTTAAAGAAGGCCTGAATGTTCTTGAATACTTTAACTCAACTCATGGTGCTAGAAAAGGTCTTGCCGATACAGCACTAAAGACTGCCAATTCCGGTTACCTGACTAGAAGACTAGTTGATGTGGCTCAAGATTGCATTATTACTGAAGTTGACTGTAAGACTGATAATGGCATTGAAATGACAGCGGTTATTGACTCTGGTGAAGAAATTGTATCTTTGTCACAAAGATTGCTAGGACGAGTGCCTTGTGAGGATATAGTTGACCCAGGAAATAATGAAGTTATTGCTAAAAAAGGTAAGATAATAGAAGAATATCAAATCCCCTTACTAGATGCTGCTAACCTAGTTTCAGTTAAGTTGAGATCAGTTTTAACATGCGAAACAAAGAGAGGTGCATGTGCAACTTGTTATGGCCGTGATTTAGCGAGAGGTACACCTGTTAATATTGGTGAAGCTGTAGGAGTTATAGCCGCACAATCAATTGGCGAGCCAGGTACTCAATTAACTATGAGAACTTTTCACATTGGTGGAACAGCTCAAGTGATGGATAACTCTTATGTAGAATCTAATAGTGATGGGTCAATCAAAATTGAAAATCTTAATATATTAGAAGACTCTGATAAACGTAATATCGTTATAGGTAGAACAACTATTATTAATGTAGTTGATGAAAATGGCACTGAGAGAGCGAGTCATAAATTACCTTACGGCTCTCAGTTGATGGTAAAAGACGGGGATTCTATAAAAAAGAACCAAAGATTAGCTCAGTGGGATCCTTATACTATTCCAATTATTACTGAGACAGCAGGTACCGTAGGTTTTGAAGATTTAGTTGACGGAATTAGTATTGGTGAAGTCTCCGATGAATCTACTGGAATCAGTCAAAAGGTTGTAATTGATTGGAAAAATTCTGCTAAATCAGCTGATTTTAAACCTTCTATGGTTATTAAAGGAGATAACGGCGAAATAGTATCTCTTGAAAATAACAGAGAGGCAAGATACCTAATGTCGGTGGATGCTATTATTTCTTCAAGCGATGGAACTAAGGTTGGAGCTGGTGATGTTATAGCAAGAATACCAACAGAGGGTGCCAAAACTAAGGATATTACAGGGGGTCTTCCAAGAGTAGCTGAGTTATTTGAGGCAAGGAAACCTAAAGACCATGCAATAATTGCAGAAGTTACTGGTAGAGTTGAATTTGCTAGGGATTATAAAAATAAAAAGAAAATTGTTATACATCCTTTAGATGAATCTGAATCTGAAGTTAGTTATCTTATAGCTAAGGGTAAACACATATCTGTTCAAGATGGTGATACTATTGAAAAAGGCGAATATTTAATTGATGGAAATCCTGCCCCACATGATATTTTGTCCATTTTAGGCTTAGAGGCCTTGGCAAGTTACCTAGTTAATGAAATCCAAAGTGTTTATAGACTTCAAGGTGTTACAATTAATGACAAGCATATTGAAGTGATTACGCGTCAAATGCTTCAAAAAGTTGAGATTTCGAATCCGGGTGATAGTGCTTTTATCTCTGGAGAACAGCTTGATAAATTAGAGGCTGAGGAGATAAATGAGAAGTTAATTGCAAAAAAACAAGAACCTATGGAATACAAACCAATTCTTCTTGGTATTACAAAGGCATCTCTTCAAACAAGATCATTCATATCAGCTGCCTCTTTCCAAGAAACTACAAGAGTATTGACAGATGCAGCTGTTTATAGAAAATCTGACCATCTTGTTGGTCTTAAAGAGAATGTGATAGTAGGAAGACTGATTCCTGCAGGTACTGGAAGCTCTATTAGAAGGCTTGAAAATGATGCTGCGGTTAAAGACGAAGCTTTAATTGCTGAGAGAATGAAAGATGTTGAACCAGAGGAAATTGAGTCGGCATAATTAATATTAAAAAATAGTGTTTTTTTCTTGACTGAAAACGAATAGAAAGCTACTAAGACAACGCTTATGACAGGTCGTAGGATTTCCTAAACGCTGCCGCGCCATTCGCAAAATTTTTAATTAATTATTCATTCTTGTATGAGTGAATATTTTTATATTGGGAAAATATAATATGCCTACTATTAATCAATTAGTTCAAAGAGGCGGAAGGGCTAATATTGCCAAAAGAAATAAAGTTCCTGCTATGGAAGCATGCCCTCAAAAAAGAGGCGTTTGCACACGCGTTTATACAACTACTCCAAAAAAACCAAATTCTGCTTTACGAAAAGTTGCTAGAGTTAGACTAACGAATGGATTTGAGGTTACTAGTTATATACCTGGTGAAGGACATAATCTTCAAGAACATTCAGTTGTTCTTATTAGAGGTGGAAGGGTAAAGGATTTACCTGGTGTAAGATATCATGTTTTAAGAGGTGTTCTTGATACTCAAGGAGTATCTGATCGTAAACAAAGAAGATCAAAATACGGCACAAAAAGACCTAAGTAATTAATTGATAGAGGAATACAATGTCCAGAAGACATAAAGCAGAAAAAAGAGAAATTTTTCCTGATCCAAAATATAGAGATGAGGTTGTATCAAAATTTATGAATAACCTTATGGTGGATGGTAAGAAATCTGTTGCAGAGAGAATTGTTTACGGAGCATTTGATCAAATTGAAGGTAAATTAAAAACTGATCCAATTAAGGTTTTTCATGATGCTATTGATAATGTAATGCCATCTGTAGAAGTTAGATCTAGAAGAGTTGGTGGAGCTACATATCAGGTTCCTGTAGAGGTTAGATCTGAAAGAAGAAAAGCTTTAGCAATTAGATGGATAATTGCTGCGGCAAGATCACGAAGTGAAGATACGATGGGTGAAAAATTATCCTCTGAATTAATTGATGCTTCAAATAATAGAGGCTCATCTGTCAAAAAGAGAGAAGACACTCATAAAATGGCTGAAGCAAACAGAGCTTTCTCTCATTATCGTTGGTAATTTTTTAAAGGTTTATTATGGCGCGCGTAACACAGTTATCAGATTATAGAAATATAGGGATTATGGCCCATATCGATGCTGGTAAAACAACCACAACTGAACGTATTTTATATTATACTGGAAAAAGTTATAAGATTGGCGAAGTTCATGATGGTGCTGCAACTATGGATTGGATGGAGCAAGAGCAAGAGCGGGGAATAACTATTACCTCAGCAGCTACAACCTGTTTTTGGAATGATAAGAGAATCAATATAATTGATACACCCGGTCACGTTGATTTTACTATTGAAGTAGAGAGATCTCTAAGAGTTCTTGATGGTGCTGTTGCAGTTTTTGATTCAGTTGCTGGTGTTGAGCCTCAATCTGAAACAGTTTGGCGCCAAGCTAATAAGTATGATGTTCCTAGAATGTGTTTTGTTAATAAAATGGATAGAATTGGAGCAGATTTTTATCGCTGTGTTGAAATGATTAGAGATAGACTTGGTTCAACGCCTCTTGTTATGCAGTTACCAATTGGATCTGAGAGTAATTATGAAGGTTTAATTGACCTAATTCTTATGAAGGAGATTGTCTGGAAAGAAGAAAATCTTGGTGCTGAGTTCGAATATAGAGATATTAGAGATGATTTAAAGCAAGATGCAGAAAAGTATAGATCTGAGCTTATAGAGAGTGCTGTAGAGCAAGATGATGACGTGATGGAGGCTTACCTTGAAGGTAATGAGCCTGATATTGATACAATCAAACGATGTATTCGTACCGGTGTTTTAAATCAATCTTTCGTTCCTGTTTTAAACGGAACTGCATTTAAAAATAAAGGGGTTCAGCCTCTTCTTGACGCTGTTGTTGATTTTATGCCATCTCCAATTGATGTTGAGGCAATCAAAGGTGTTCATCCTGATACTGATGAAGAAATGAAAAGAGAGTCCTCTGATACTGAGCCTTTGTCACTTTTGGCCTTTAAAGTTATGAATGATCCATTTGTAGGTAATCTAACATTTGCAAGAATTTACTCTGGGGTTTTAGAGACAGGACAAACACTTGTTAACACAGTAAAAAATAAAAAAGAAAGAATCGGAAGAATGCTGGAAATGCATTCTAATTCAAGAGAAGACATCAAAGAGGCTCGCACTGGTGATATTGTTGCTCTTGTTGGTTTGAAAGATACCACAACTGGAGATACTTTGTGTGGTAATGAAAATCAAATCGTTCTAGAAAGAATGGAATTTCCAGAGCCTGTTATTGAAGTAGCTGTTGAGCCAAAAACTAAAGCTGACCAAGAAAAAATGGGACTTGCTCTCGCTCGTTTAGCTAAAGAGGATCCATCATTTAGAGTTTCCTCCGACAATGAATCTGGACAAACTGTTATCAGCGGTATGGGAGAATTACATCTTGATATTCTAGTTGATAGAATGAAAAGAGAATTTAAAGTTGAAGCCAATGTTGGTGCACCTCAGGTTGCTTACCGTGAAACTTTTTCAAAAGAAGCGGAAATTGATTATACACATAAGAAACAAAGTGGCGGTGCTGGTCAATTTGCCCGCCTAAAAATTATCATTACACCAAACAAGCCAGGTGAAGGATATCAATTTACAAGTGAAATTGTAGGAGGAAATATTCCAAAAGAATACATTCCGGGCGTTGAAAAAGGTATCGCTAGTGTGAAAGATTCAGGTGCTTTAGCTGGTTTTCCTATTATTGATTTTAACGTAAGATTAATTGATGGTGCATATCATGATGTAGATTCAAGTGTTATGGCTTTTGAAATTGCAGCAAGAGCTGCATTTAGGGAAGTTTGTAGGGATGCTGGAATTAAATTACTTGAACCTATGATGAAGGTCGAGGTTGTTACCCCTGAAGAACATCTTGGCGATATTATTGGTGATTTGAATAGCAGAAGAGGTCAGATTTCAGGTACAGAAACACGAGGTCCGTCAACAGTTATTGATGCTATGGTTCCTCTTGCTAATATGTTTGGTTATGTAAATACATTAAGGTCCATGTCTCAAGGAAGAGCTGTTTTTACTATGTTATTTGATCATTATCAGGAAGTCCCAAAGGCTGTATCTGACGAAGTTATAGCTAAATTAGCATAATTAATTCTATTAAAAGGGTAGGTAAATGAAAGAGCAGAATATAAGAATTAGATTAAAGGCATATGATCATAGAACTCTTGATACATCTGCAAAAGAAATTCTTGATACAGCCAAAAGAACAGGCGCGGATGTACGTGGTCCAATTCCATTACCTACACGTATCGAAAAATTCACAGTTCTTAAAGGGCCTCATATCGATAAAAAAAGTAGAGAGCAATTTGAAATAAGAACTCATAAAAGATTAATGGATATAATTGATCCTACACCCCAAACAGTTGATGCTTTAATGAAATTAGACTTAGCTGCTGGCGTAGATGTTGAAATTAAATTATAGGGACTGAGGTTAGTAAAATGAGAACCGGATTAATATGTAAAAAACTTGGTATGAGCCGT
>JABHUT010000204.1 GCA_018658685.1 Alphaproteobacteria bacterium | reverse complement strand
TTTTCAATCTTGCTATCCACTCTAGCACTTCGATCATTTCCTAAAACATCTCCAGCTATATAAGCATAGGTCTCCTTATATAATTGTTCAAGAAGCTGCCCTTTATAAGCATTCCAAACATCCGGGCCAACAGCGGTTATGTCTGCAATTGTTAAAATTAATAAAAGTTTTAATCTTTCAGGGGTTTGAACAATAAGAGAAAAGTCTTTTATGGTCTTTTGATCCATAATATCTCTTGTCTGAGAAAAATCACTCATAATAAGGTGCTCTCTAACTAGCCAAGCTATGGTTTCAACCTCATAATCAGTTAACTGAAATCGTTCAGAAAATTTTTCTACTATTAAAGCCCCTACCTCAGAATGATCTTCATCTCGTCCTTTTGCAATATCATGAAAAAATAAAGCTATTGTTAATATCTTTTTATTTAAGCCTTCTTGAATAAGGTCTCTTACTAAATCAGGAACATTGGATTCTGATGAGTAAAATAATTTATTAAGTTCACCAATTGCCCTAAGCAAGTGTTCATCGGCTGTAAAATGATGATACATGTTAAATTGCATCAAACCAACAATCTTACCAAAATCTGAAATAAAGCGCCCTAAAACTCCACTTTCATTCATCGCTCTTAATGTAGATTCTGCATTCTTCTTGCTTAATAAAATTTTTAAAAAAAGATCATTAGCCTCCCTACTCGCCCGTAGCTTTGCATTAACAAGGGCCAATGACTCTCTTAAGGCTTTAACAGCATTAGGATGAATTAGTAGGTTCTGTTCAGAAGAAAAATAAAATAACCTTAGAATATTAAGAGGGTCTTCTGTAAAAAAACTATCATCAGGAATATTAATTCTTCCGCTTGTAACGATAAAGCCATCAAGATTTTTAGCATAAAGAAAAGTGATCGCTTTAGAAATAACTGGAACAGATTTTTTTTGCCTCTCTTCTAAAATTGAGCATATAGATCTCGTTAAATCACCAACCTCTCTTGCAATAAGAAAATAATGCCTCATAAATCTTTCCACACCCATTAGACCTTTTCGATCCTCATAGCCTAATCTTAAGGCCATTTCTTTTTGATCATTAAAATTTATTACTTCTTCAGATCTATTTGCAATGTAATGCAGCTGGCATCTGACGTGCCAAAGAAAGTTTTCACATTTTACAAAGGTTCTTGCCTCCGCTTTTGTTAGTATACCTTTCATGTTCATTTCTTCAGGTCGAGAACAGTCGTAGCAAAAATTTGTCATCCAGCTTAAAGTTTCTAAGTCCCTTAATCCCCCTTTACCGTTTTTAATATTAGGCTCAACTAAATACCTTGATTGCCCTGCCTTGATTTGTCTATCCTCCCTTTCATCAAGCTTGGCTTGAATAAAATCGAAAGATGACATTTTTTTTATTTTCTCTCTGAAAACTTTATTAAATTCTAAACTTAAATCTTTGTTTCCCCATAGATGCCTTGAATCAAGGAGTGAAGTAGCAATAGTTTGATCAGAAGCTGAAAGTGACACACACTCTGAAATAGTTCTTGTAGCCTGCCCAACTTTAAGGCCAATATCCCATAAAAAATACAATGTATTTTCTATGGCAATCTCAGCCCAAGCTGTTTTTTTGTAAGGAAGAAGAAAAAGAAGATCTATATCTGAGCCTGGGGCCAACAATCCACGGCCATAACCTCCAGTAGCTATGATAGAAATTTTTTCAGCCTGGGTGGGGTTGTTTAATGGATGAATATATTCACTTAAAAAGTCTAAATATTTACAAATAAGGTGATCATGCAAAAGCGCTATTTGTTTCGCGCCTTCTTTTCCTTTATAAAGCCCTGACTCAATTCTTTTACGAGATATCTGATGAGCCTTTGAAAGTTCTGAGCGAGAGTATTCTTTTAATAACTTGTTTATATCCTTTGAATATATTTCTTCCTGACTAAAGATACTTTTGAAATCAAAATTACACTCTTCTAATAATTTACCAATTTTGGCCATCATTTTACCTAAAATCCAAAGCCTAGGAGGCTTATTATATTTAATTATATTAATAACGAACAAAAGAAAATTAATTTAATTTTTTGTTAATATATTACTAATATACAATAATTATAGTAATATTAATTTGTATACTTATTTAATTTTATTATTTTATTATAAATAACTTGACTGCTCTAACAGTATTATATAATTTCCCTCATCATATAACTATTTTATATAATTTGAATATCATTAAGGCGCATTTAAAAGAGAAAGAAAGTGAAAGAAAAAAACAATATAACTGAAACAAGCTATGACGAAAAAGAAGCACTGAAATTTCATTCTGAAGGTAGGCCTGGAAAAATTGAAATAAATGCTACCAAACCAATGGCGACCCAAAGAGATTTAGCCTTAGCTTATTCCCCAGGCGTAGCTGCCCCAGTTTTGGCTATTTCAGAAAATCCAGATAGCGCTTATGATTATACTGCTAAAGGTAATCTTGTTGCTGTTATTTCAAATGGTTCTGCAATTTTGGGCCTTGGAGACCTTGGGCCTTTAGCTTCAAAACCAGTTATGGAAGGTAAGGCGGTATTATTTAAAAGGTTTGCGGATGTTGATTCTATTGATATAGAAATTAATGAAACTGATCCGGATAAAATAACAGATATAATAGCAAGCTTAGAGCCTTCATTTGGTGGAATAAATCTTGAAGACATAAGCGCTCCTGACTGCTTTATTATCGAGAGTAAATTAAGAGAAAAATTAAATATACCTGTGTTCCACGATGATCAGCACGGGACGGCTATCATTTCTACGGCGGGAATAATTAATGCCTTAGATCTAACTGGTAAAAATATCAAAGATATTAAAGTTGTGATAAATGGAGCTGGGGCTGCAGGTATTGCATGTCTTGAATTATTAAAGGCGATGGGGTTACCTCATGATAATGCTATTTTATGTGATTCCAAGGGCCCAATCTATGTTGGACGAGAAGGAAACGTTAATCAGTGGAAGTCTGCGCACGCAGTTGAAACTAGCGATAGAAATCTTGCTGATGCCGTAAAAGGTTCCGATATTTTCTTAGGTCTGTCTGTAAAGGGAGCGCTAACGCCAGAGATGGTTAAGACTATGAATAAAGACCCAATAATTTTTGCTATGGCTAATCCAGATCCTGAAATTGACCCAATAATAGCAAAGGAGGTTAGACCCGATTGCATAATGGCTACAGGAAGATCTGATTATGCAAATCAGGTAAATAATGTTCTCGGGTTTCCTTATATTTTTAGAGGGGCTTTAGACGTTAGGGCAACTACAATTAATGAAGATATGAAAATTGCTTGTGCAGAATCTCTTGCTAAACTTGCTCGAGAGGATGTTCCTGATGAAGTTGCGGCTGCATACTCTGGAACAAGACCTAGATATGGACCAGAATATATTATTCCAGCACCTTTTGATCCAAGACTTATAAGAGATATTCCTCCAGCAGTTGCAAAGGCTGCCATGAGTTCAGGGGTAGCTCGCTTACCAATAATAGATGATGATGCTTATAAGAGTAGGCTTTCAGCAAGACTTGATCCTACAGCAGATATAATGCAGCCAATTTTTCAAAAGGCAAAAAGGTTAATGAAAAGGGTTGTTTTTGCCGAAGGTGAAGAGGAAAAAATAATAAGAGCAGCTTTAAATTTTAGAGAACTTGGTCTTGGTATTCCAATTCTAATTGGCCGTGAAGAAAAAATAAAATCAACTCTAAAAAAAATTGGTCTTCAGCCTGAAACAGATATTGAAATAGTTAATTCAAAAGATACTAAACATTCTGAGGAATATGCAGAATTCTTATACAAACGTGTTCAAAGGAAGGGCTATCTCAGGCGGGACTGTTTAAGAATGGTTAATAATGATAGAAATATTTTTTCATCATGCATGACGGCAATGGGACATGCAGATGCTATGGTTACCGGGGTGACAAGGAATTACTCCCTTGCACTTGAGGATGTTTGTCAAGTAATAGATCCCATAAAAGACAAGAGAGTGGTTGGAATATCAGCAATGGTTTCTGATTCAAGAACAGTTCTTGTTGCAGATACTAATGTACATGATATGCCTTCTGCTGAAGAAATTGCTGACATTGCAGAAGCAGGTGCCGAGCTAGCAAGAAGGCTAGGCTTTGTTCCTAGAGTTGCCCTTCTAGCATATTCATCCTTTGGTTATCCAGAAGGAGAAAGGTCAACTTTTATGAGAGAGGCAGTAAATATTCTAGACAAAAGAAATACAAGCTTCGAGTACGATGGCGAAATGGCTGCAGATGTCGCCCTTAATTCCGATGCCATGGCTTTATATCCATTTTGCAGGCTAACAGAACCAGCAAATGTCCTGGTCATGCCAGCGATTCACTCCGCATCAATTTCTACTAAATTACTTCAAGAATTAGGTGGCTCGAACTTGGTAGGCCCCCTACTTGTAGGATTATCAAAACCTATTCAAATAATTCCTACTGGTTCAAAAGTTTCAGAAATAATAAATCTAGCCGCAATAGCTGCGTGTGATCTTGGAAGATAATAATATTTTTTAAAATTAATTTTTCTTTTAAAAAAATAAATCTTCGACTTGTCTCCAAAATATATTTGGTATGTCGGGACCGCCCAGGCCTTTGATTTGCCTAACACCCGTTGGGCATGTAACATTTATTTCTGTCAAATAATCTCCAATAACATCTATCCCCACAAAAAAGAGATTCATATCTAGTAGGGTAGATTTTATTCTTTCACATATCTTTTTATCATTATCACTTAATTCTGAAAGTACAGGAATTCCGCCAACACCAAGATTTGAACGAAACTCTCCATCTGCGGGTATTCTATTCAAGCAGCCAACAGGTTCTCCATTTAAAATAATTATCCGCTTATCTCCGAACTTAACCTCGGGCAAAAAAGGTTGGACCATAATCGGCTCAAGTTCGCTTTCCAAGAAATCTGAAATGATTGTACTCACATCGTTGTCTTTTTTTATCAAAATAATTCCTTCCCCACCCTTACCAAATAATGGCTTAACAACAATGTCATTATGTTTTTCTTGAAAATTTAAAATCGCATCCTTGTCTCTAGTTATAATTGTTTC
>JABHUT010000035.1 GCA_018658685.1 Alphaproteobacteria bacterium | reverse complement strand
TTCATATTCAACCTCATCAAACTGTGCGGCTGCAGCATTTGAAACGGCCCTTAATGTTTCTCCTGTCGAATCCGAAACAAGGTGCATCATTAGGTTTCTTTTTTTACTTCTTTTCATTTTGTTAATATCATGTTGGTAATATGTTAATATATAGCTCTTTTATCTTTTTAGTTATTAAGAATGTATAGATACAGCACTTAATAAATTTTTTTCAACATGGGAAATAGTAAAATTTTTTATGTTAATAAAAGCAATTATTTTTTATCCCCACAATTAACGTTTTTAGACTGTGTTATTTTTAAGTCTTTTAATATTTTGTTAGTATTTTGTTTATATATTATTTTTACTATACTGTTTATATCTTTGTTAATATTATTTAATCCCCGTTCTTGGCTGTGCAACTACTAAATCTACTTATATTTATATATTATATGAAATTTAAAGAATTGACTAAATAAGTATAAAATATAATTTTTGACTATTTTTGTTTTAAGAAGTATATTTTATTCAACCAAAATAAAATTTCTTTTTATTTTTACAGGTATCCCAATGAAAGAATTAAAATTACAAGATTTAAAAGAAAAATCTGCACCAGAATTAATTGAATTTGCTAAAGAAAACGATGTAGAAAACGCAAGTTCTTTAAGAAAGCAAGAATTGTATTTCGCAATTTTACAAAACTTAGCAGATCAAGATATCGAAATTTTAGGACAGGGGGTTATTGAAATTTTGCAAGACGGCTTCGGTTTTTTGAGATCCGCCGATGCTAATTATCTTCCTGGCCCAGATGATATATACATAAGTCCGTCACAAATAAGAAAATTTTCATTAAGAACAGGAGACACTGTTGAAGGCTATATTAGGGGTCCAAAAGAAGGAGAAAGATATTTTGCTCTTGTAAAAGTAAATTCAATAAACTTTGAAGATCCAAAAAATATGAGAACAAAAGTTCACTTTGATAATTTAACCCCTCTTTATCCTGATGAAACCCTTGTTATGGAAATAGAAAATTCTGAAAAGAAAGACCTATCAGATAGAATAATTGATATTGTTGCTCCTCTAGGCAAAGGGCAAAGGGCTTTAATTGTTTCACCACCAAGAACTGGTAAAACAGTATTGTTACAAAATATTGCAAATTCAATAACAAAAAACCAACCAGAGTGTTATTTAATAGTTTTATTAATAGATGAGCGACCTGAAGAGGTTACGGATATGCAGCGATCAGTTGATGGGGAAGTTGTATCTTCAACCTTTGATGAGCCCGCAACCCGTCATGTAGCTGTTTCTGAAATGGTTATGGAGAAAGCAAAAAGGTTAGTTGAACATGGCAGAGATGTTGTAATCCTTTTAGACTCGATTACAAGACTGGGCAGAGCATTTAACACTGTTGTTCCTTCATCTGGAAAAGTTTTAACTGGTGGAGTTGATGCCAACGCATTACAACGCCCAAAAAGATTCTTTGGTGCTGCAAGAAACATAGAAGAGGGTGGCTCTCTTACAATTATATCAACAGCCTTAATTGACACGGGCAGCAGAATGGACGAGGTTATATTTGAAGAATTTAAGGGCACAGGTAACTGCGAACTTGTCCTTGATAGAAAAATGGCTGACAAAAGAGTTTTCCCGGCAATCGATATAATGAAGTCAGGAACAAGAAAAGAAGAACTGTTGCTCGATAAAGAAAAACTTCACAAGATATACGTACTAAGAAGAATTTTAGACCCAATGGGTACTGTCGATGCAATAGAATTTTTATTAGATAAGCTTGGACAAACTAAATCTAACTCTGAGTTTTATGACTCAATGAACACTTAAAACTTTTCAACAAACATTAAAAAGAATAGCCTTAGTTAAGAGGTTTTAACTAATGACAATTTATGCGCTTTCTACAGTTCAAGGTCAATCAGGTGTTGCCATAATAAGAGTCTCTGGACCGCTTGCAGAAGAAGCAATATTTAAACTAACACATAAAAAACTAAAGCCGAGAATGGCGACCCTTTGTAAAATATTAAATTCAAAAAAAGAAGCTTTAGATGAGGCCGTAGTCATTTTTTTTGAAGAGAAACGAAGTTTTACAGGTGAAAGCGTTGCTGAGTTCCAGACACACGGCGGCGAAGCAATAATTAGATCCGTCCTAAGGGAGTTGTCACTTATAAAGGGGTTGAGGCCCGCAGAGCCAGGCGAATTTACTAAGCAAGCATATTTATCAGGAAAAATAAACTTAGTGCAAGCTGAGGGCTTAGGGGACCTTATTTCTGCACAAACAGAAAAACAAAGGCAGCAAGCAATGATGCAGTACGGGGACGAGACCTCAAATAAATACTTAGCCTGGTCTAAAGAGATAAGACAATGTCTTGCATATATTGAAGCTTCTATTGATTTTTCGGACGAAGATATACCAAAAGACCTCCTAAAAGGCATTAAAAAAATATCAAAGAAAGTTAAAGAAGAAATTGACCTTTATATTGAGACAGAAAAACAGAATGACATAGTTAAAGATGGTATTAAAATAGCTATTATTGGAAGACCAAATTCTGGAAAATCAAGTTTAATCAATTACTTATCAAATAAAAATATATCAATTGTTTCTTCAAAACCAGGCACAACAACCGATATCTTAAGGTCGGAAAGAACATATGATGGAGTTTATGTAACTTTAATTGATACAGCAGGGCAAAGAAAATCAAGGAACAAGATAGAGATAGAAGGAACAAAAAGAGCAAAGAAAGAGTCAAGCCTGGCACATATCCGTCTCTTCCTTGGCTCCAATAATGAAAAATTACCCTTTTATGGTTTAGATATATCTCCAAAGGAAAATGATATTGTAATTATAAACAAGTCCGACCTAAAAAAGAAACACAAGATTCGCCCAAACCTTACTATTTCTCTCAAAAACCATAAAAAGCTTGCTGAGCTTGAAAAAAAACTTAAAGGCAAAATAAAAAAAATAGCCTCAGTTAACACAGGGACTCTATTGGCCAAAGAAAGACAAAAAAATCACCTGCTGTACGCAACAAGGGCTCTTGCTAAAATATCAGGGAACGATTTAGAGATCATATCAGTGCATGTCAGAGACGCATTACTAGGCATAGACAGCTTGACAACTGAGACAAATAACGAGGATATTCTTGGTATTATTTTCAACAAATTTTGCATTGGAAAATAACATTTGTTTCACGTGAAACAGGCCTTCTTTTATCTGATGTTTTTTTTGGGCGATGTGTTTCACGTGAAACAGATTAACCTTGTAAACACTAAATTAAAGATTTAAAAGAAAGAATGACTAAATATGATGTAATAGTTATCGGAGGGGGTCACGCTGGGTGCGAAGCCGCTGCAGCAGCCTCGAGAGTGGGGGCAAAAACGCTTCTTATAACAAACAAAGTATCAACAATTGGCGCTATGTCTTGTAACCCGGCAATGGGGGGAATAGGTAAAGGGCACCTTATAAGAGAAATAGATGCCCTCGACGGGTTAATGGGAAGGATATCAGACCTTTCAGGTATACATTTTCAGGTTCTCAATAAAAGAAAGGGGCCCGCGGTACAGGGCCCAAGGGCTCAGATTGATAGAGATCTTTATTCTTTTCATATGCAGAAAGAAATAAGTCAAATAATTGGGCTCGATGTTCTCGAGGCCTCGGTTGAAGATTTTATAATAAAAAAGAAAGGTATTGTAGAGGGCGTTGTCTGCGAAGACAACTTAAGGTTTTTTTCTAAATCAACTGTTCTTACAACAGGAACATTTTTAAATGGCGTAATACATTGTGGTAAAAAAACAACACCAGGCGGCAGAATTGGAGAAGCGCCTTGTTTAGGGCTTTCAAAAACACTATATGGTTTCGGCCTAAAGCTTGGAAGATTAAAAACAGGAACTCCTGCACGACTATTATCTAACAGCATTAATTATTCATCACTAGAGATTCAAAAAGGGGACAGGTTACCGGAAAACTTTTCTTATATTGCTGAAACAATTAGCAATAAGCAAATTCATTGCCACATAACAAACACCACAAAAAAAACACACGATATTATAAAAAAAAATATAGAAAAATCTTCTATTAATGCCGGCAATATATCTGGTGTTGGGCCAAGGTACTGTCCTTCAATAGAAGATAAGGTTGATAGGTTTGCCGATAAGGATAGCCATCAAATTTTTCTTGAACCCGAGGGCCTCAAGAGTAATCTTATTTATCCAAACGGGATTTCAACGTCTCTTCCTGAGGATGTTCAAGAGGATTTTTTAAAAACAATACCGGGATTAGAGAATGTTAAAATTGAAAAGTACGGATATGCCATTGAATATGATTATATTGACCCAAGGGAGTTAGACCACTCTTTGGCCGTTAGGAATGTTTCTGGGCTTTGGCTTGCTGGTCAGATAAATGGCACAACTGGCTATGAAGAGGCTGCCGCTCAAGGGCTCGTAGCTGGTGCAAATGCTGGTCTAAAAAGCCTCGGCAAAGAACGTGTTTATTTTGACAGGGCTAATGGCTACATTGGTGTTTTAATAGATGACCTGGTTGTAAAAGGTGTATCGGAACCATACAGGATGTTCACTTCAAGGTCTGAATATAGGTTAAGCTTAAGGGCCGATAATGCGGACGAAAGGCTAACGGACATTGGAATAATGTGTGGTCTTGTTGGGAAAAAAAGAAAATCTATTTGGGGTAAGAAAAAACGAGAACTTTCTTCGGCAAGAAAGAAGCTTCAAGCACTAAAAATAACACCAAACCTTGCTCAAAAAAAAGGCTTTAAGATCAATCTTGATGGAAAAAAAAGGTCTGCCTACGATATCTTAAGTTATCCAGATATTAAATATAAAGATCTTAGAAAATTATGGAGCGAAATCGAACCCCTTTCTTCACAGGTAGAAAAAACTATTTCTGCTGAAGCGCTTTATAAGAGGTACCTAGTTAGACAGCAAGAAGACATTGAAAGATTTAGAAGGGATGAGTCAAAAAAAATTAATCCAAATATTAATTATAAAAAAATAAAGGGGCTTTCTAACGAAAACAAGGAAAAGCTCTCAAGGCTAAGGCCCGAAACCTTAGGGCACGCTCAGAGAATTGATGGTGTTACGCCTGCGGCACTTGGTTTAATAATAGCCCACCTAAAAAACAGTAAGGGTATTTAAATTGGCTCTTTCAGGTTCTCTTAAAAATATAAACTTAAATAAAAATCAAATCGATATGCTTAGAGGGTATTCTAAGCTTATATTAGAGGCCAACAGAAATTTTAACTTGATTGCTAAAAGTACAGAAGAGTTAATTTGGGAAAGACATATCCATGACAGTGCTCAGCTGGCTGGACTGATCCCGAAAAACGCCAAATCTTTTTGTGATGTTGGCTCTGGAGCAGGCCTTCCGGGCCTTGTAATCAAAATTATAAATAAATCACTTGATTGTTTTCTTGTAGAGCCTATTAAAAAAAAGGCCGATTTTTTAAAATCTTCTGCAAAAGAACTTGGTCTAGATGTCACTGTGGCCCAAGAAAATTATGAAAATATCAAAGATGGCCCTATCTTGTCTGCTGACGTTATAACGGCAAGAGCTTTAATGCCCCTTAAGGGTCTTCTAAAACTTTTTTCAAATAATATAAAGAATGGCCACATAGGAATTTTTCCTAAAGGAAGGTCTTGGGAAAAAGAGCTTAATGATGCCAAAAAGCACTGGAAAATTAAATACAGATTAGTCACAAGCGAAACCAACAAAGAATCTAAAATATTAATTGTTGAGGGGCTAGATAAAAAATGACTAAAAAAAAAATATACTCAATTATTAATCAGAAGGGAGGAGTTGGAAAAACTACCACAACAATTAATCTCGGCACGGCAATGGCAGCCTGTGATGCAAAAGTTCTCCTGATAGATATGGACCCACAAGGAAACCTTTCAACTGGACTCGGTATTTCTCCCTCAGAAAGACAGTTTGGCTGCTACAATATTTTAACTTCAACAAAAACAATTGATGAGTGTGTAATTCAAACAGAAATCCCAAACCTCGATTTAGTTACTGCAAATGAAAGCCTTCTAGGTGTTGAGATAGAGCTTTCTTCTTCTGAGGATAGGGCGCTTCGTTTAAAAAAAGGTATTGAAAGAATCAATAGTTATGATTTTATTTTATTAGACTGTCCGCCTGCCCTAAATATTATAACATTAAACGCGCTAGCGGCGTCAGATGGTGCATTAGTTCCTCTGCAGGCAGAATTTTATGCTCTTGAAGGCTTGAGCCAGCTCTTAAAAACAATCAAAAGTATAAGCACGACAATTAATAAAAAACTTAAGCTTTCAGGGGTAGTTCTAACCATGTTTGATAAAAGAAATAATTTATCCCTGCAGGTTGAGGAGGATGTTAGGGGTTATTTAGACAATGATGTCTTCTTGACTAAAATACCCAGGAATATAAGACTTTCTGAAGCCCCCTCACACGGCTTGCCAGCATTGATATATGACCATAGATGTTCTGGAAGTGAGGCATATATTGAGCTAGCAAGAGAATTTTTAAATAGGGAAGACTGGAAATTTGTATAGTTTTTGAGAGAGGAAAATAAATGAAAAAAGGTTTAGGCAAAGGCCTTGCGGCGCTTATTGGTGATTTAGATGAAGATATAGATAGCCAAGGAATCAAAGATGAAGCTGGTTTAGGGGTGGGTCAGGTTAGTAGTCTACCTATAGAGTTGCTGGTGCCCAATAGAGACCAACCAAGAAAAATTTTTAATGATGAATCAATTAAAGAGCTAGCAAGCTCAGTTAAAGAAAAAGGTGTTCTGCTTCCTATACTCGTAAGATCAATTAAGGACAAAAAGGAGTACCAAATTATTGCTGGGGAAAGACGCTGGAGAGCCTCGCAAATTGCTGGACTACATGAGGTGCCTGTTGTCATCCGAAACTTTAAAGAAAGTGAAGTTTTAGAGATTGGCTTAATAGAAAATATGCAAAGAGAGAATCTTACAGCTATTGAAGAGGCTTTGGGCTTTGAGAAGCTTCAAAAAGAATATAATTATACCCAAGAAAATCTTTCTAGAATTCTCAGTAAATCAAGAGCTTATATCGCCAACACACTTAGACTTTTATCTTTGCCTCATAAGGTTCAAGCGCTTCTCCAAAACGGAGACCTCTCTGTTGGCCATGCCCGAGCAATTATTGTTTTAAAAGACCCCTTATCTGTTGCAAAGTATGCTATTAAGAAAAAAATGAGCGTAAGACAGCTTGAATCTTATGTCTCTTACCTTAAGTCCGGGAAGAATAAAAAAGAGCAAACACCAAAAACAAAGAGCTCAGACACAATGGCTTTAGAAAAAAACCTTACAGATAAAATTGGTCTAGCTGTTGAAATAAATGAAAAAAGGGATGGTCGAGGCGAACTAAGCATTAAATACACAAGCTATGATCAACTAGAATCAATCTGTAAAAAACTTTTGTAATATTATTTTTTTGCAACATTACTTAAACGAAGAACAATATCGCCAATAATAGTCTGGCCCAATCCAGAAAATCCTTTTGTCTTTAGGTCGGCCTCTACTAATATATCAAGAGCTCTTTCAGTTTTCTTAATTCCCCAATTTTCAACTTGGCTTTGATAACTTTTTACTTCTTTGTAAAATATAGGCGGCTTAATTTCTTTAATTGCGGCACTAACCGAAGCTCCTGATATAACTCTAAGGCCAGTCATGTGAATTTTTTGAAAATGAGCAAGAAATGCAGAAATAAACTGAGGCGCTGTAACGCCTTGCAAAATAAGGCGCGACAGAATTTTTTGAGATTCTTCTGTTCTACCCAAACAAACATTTTTACAAAGTTCATTTATTTGACTTTGATTGGTATCAAACAACACAAGCCTAACATCCTCAACTTTAATTTCTCTGTTTTTTGCTGACTCAAGGTAGAGCATTAAACTTTCAATGCTATTATTTATCCTTCCTCTGTCTAAACCCGAAAGCGAAATTATCTCATTACAGGACTCTCTGGTGATCGAAAAATCATTTTGCTTCGTTTTATCTTGTATAAAACTTATTAAGCTTACGGCATCATCTTCATAAAAAGGAACTATTATAGAACTATCAGAGTTCTCAACTGCTTTTCTTAAAGAGGATCGAGGGGATAAAGTGCCGGCCTTGATTATTAATGTAACATCACATTGTTCAACCTTAAGAAAGTCTAGAATTGCACCACCAGCCTCCGAGCCAGTCATATCAATCCTTATATATTTCTTCCCAGCCTCAAAAGTAATTGATTGCGTCTCATTATGAAATCCATCAGCATCACCTGTAATTTCTTTTGAATCAAATTCTCTAGAACCAAATATTTCTTTTTCTTCATCTATTAGTGACTTACAAAGTTCTTTATAGATATCAGCAACAACAAAAGAGTTTGGGCCGTAAAGAACTAAAGCCTTAAAAGGTGTTTCTTTAGACTTTATTATAGACTGTATGTCTTGATGCTTACCCTTCATTTATTGATTTTTATCTTTATTAAATAAAACAATTTGATTTCTAATATCTTGAGCCGCAGAGTAAGCAAGTCTCTCCTCAGAATCTATTTTTGCCACCTCGTTCGAGTAGGGTTCGGCAATCCTATTGAATGCTGTTGAGGCTATGCTCTCGCCAGTAAAAACAATTTCATCTCTCTCTATGTTTTTTATATAAAAAGTTACTTTGTTTGAAACTCCCATCCGAGTAACCTTCTCATCCTCTCTAATATCAATATCGTCATACCTTCTTTCAAGAGACAAGGAGACAAGATACTTTTTTTTCGTCTGTGTATTTGTAAAAAATAATCGTTCTAAGTTCATGTAAATTTTATAGAGATCTTTATTAGATTTTTTAGGCTCAACAAATATGAAATTTGAAAGTGAATTAGTTTGGTAAAGTGGTGAAAAAGAGCATCCAGAGAGAGCAAAAACAATCAAAGCCAAACAAAATATTTTTTTATTAAAAAACAATATTAATAATCCTACCTGGAACTACTATAATCTTTTTAACTTCGTTGTCCTTAATAATCGCCTTAACCTCTGAAGTCTCAAGAGCTAGCCTCTCCAGTTCAGACCTCTGCAAGTCAGATGAGACTTTAATTTCTGATTTTTTTTTGCCATTTATTTGAATAGGAATTAAAATCTCGTTTTCTTTAACTAAACTTTCGTCATGTTTAGGCCATAGCTCGTCACTGATAAGCGTTTTTTTATTTGAGGTCTGTTTCCATGCCTCTTCGGCAAGGTGGGGTGCGATAGGGTTAAGCATAATAATAAGAAAATAAACTGTTTCTTTAAGGACCTCAGGGTTAATCTCGTCATCACGCTCAATTTTTGATATATCGCCAATAAAACTATAAAGACTTGCAATTGCTTTATTAAAACTAAGATCATTAAGTTCT
>JABHUT010000034.1 GCA_018658685.1 Alphaproteobacteria bacterium | reverse complement strand
TGAGCAACGATTTTGAGACAGCGATTGCCCTTGGTGCTACGCATATAAGAGTCGGGGAGGCTGTTATGGGTCCTAGGTTTCAGATTTGACACAAAGGGTGTTACTTTTTTCTAACGATAAAATCTTCAATTCGATTATCAATGATCTTTTGTCTGATTCAGAGACTTTCTGCTTACAGGTCGTTGAGAATTTTCAGTTGAACAAAGATAACCTTAAGCTTATAGAGGGTGATATCCCGATATTTTTTGTTTCAAATGATACTTCGCTAGATAGGTTTCAAGATTTTCTGTCTAAAAAATCTTTTAAAAGCACATTTATAGTTTTTAACTCAAGTAAGGAAGATCTTAGCAAGGAAAACACTAAAATATTATCATTCCAGATACCTTTTAATTTAAATCAATTATCTCAAGCGCTACAGAATATATTAGTTCAAAAAGAAGATATCGAATATCACGATATTAAATTTAAAAAACTATTTTTGAATATGACAGGAAAAACTATTGGCGACTCAAAAGCTAATACTAAGCTTACAGACAAGGAGTCAAAAATTTTATGGCATCTTGTTAAAGAGAAAGGACTGAGCGTTAGCCAAAGTTTTCTATTAAATAAGGTCTGGGGCTATAAAGATGATATAGAAACAAAAACACTTACAACTCATATTTACACCATAAGGAAAAAGTTAAATAATTTTAATAATTCCTTTTCTATTGAAAACTCTGAGGACGGGTATTGTGTTAAGTTTAAATCTAATTAAAATTTAAAATCGGCAATTAAGGGAACGTGATCAGAAGGCCTATCATAGTTACGAATATTTTTTTCTATCGATGTGGACTTAATGTGTTTATTTAACTCTGGACTTGCCCATATATGATCAAGGCGTCTACCCCTATTAGATTGTTCCCAGTTTTTAGACCTATAACTCCACCAACTATAAAGCTTATCGGTATATGGATGAAATTCTCTTATTGAATCTATAAATTCGTATGAAGATTGAAATTTTTTAAGCCTTTCAATTTCAATTGGAGTATGACTAACAATTTTAAGTAACTGTTTATGTGACCACACATCATTTTCATGGGGTGCTATATTAAGATCTCCCACAAGAAGCATTAACTTTTGTTTGTTTTGTTTTGATTTAAACCATTTAGTCGCTTCATCTAGAAAGTCTAGTTTATGTTTGAACTTTTCATTAATTGCAGGGTCTGGTTCATCTCCACCAGCCGGGACATAAAAGTTATGTATGGTTAAAGGCTTATCTTTTGTGCTTACGGTAAGTGATAGATGACGGCCATCTTTCTTTTTACAAAAATCTTTTTGTTCAGCACCCTCAACCTCAAGATTTGTAGCAATTGAAACTCCGTGGTAGCCCTTTATACCATTTGAAAAAACATTTTTTAGGCCAACATTATAAAAATCTTGATATGGAAACTGATCATTTGGGCATTTTGTTTCTTGAAGGCAAACAACATCTGGACGATATTTTTTAATTATAGATATAAGAGAGTCAATTCTTAATCTGACAGAATTAATATTCCAGCTAAGTATACGAACCTTCATTCTCAGTTTATGCGCTTAATATGTTATCCCACATTTCCTCAATCATCATTTCATAATCAAAATCTAAAATTGTGGATGTATCTTCATATCTTTCAATAATTTGTGCATTTGGGAAAATTGTATGATTTTCTTTGAAGCTATCCTTACACATATCGAGAGCCATGATATTAGGAGTTGCAAACTGGATATCTTCAGCAAGTAATTTTCCATTTTTAGGCTCTAAAAGAGAATTAATAACAGAATGAGATTCATTGGGTTGTGAGGATGACTTTAAAATGGAAGCACAGTCTTGCCATATAAGACTACCTTCTCTTGGGAATGTAAATTCAATATCACTGTCATCAATTGTTTTATAATCCTCATTGCTTAAAATCGCCATATCAACTTCACCGCTGATTAATAATTCCTTTCCGTTCTTTTTTCCAAAGTCTTTGACGTTCTCTTTTTGTCTTTTTAGCAGTTTCTCAGCTTGATTAATCCACATAGGATCATTTGTGTTTAAACTAACCCCCATATACTTAAGGGCAAGTTGTATTAGTGTTCTTCCTTCGCCAATAAGAGCAATTTTACCAGCATATTTATCAGAATCTAGTAACCATCGCCAGGTTGAGGGTGGCTCAGAAAACTTACTCTTCCTATAAGCTATTCCTATAGCACCATAAGATAGAGGGATGCTATATTTTCTCTCTGGATCAAAAGACGAAGCCAGAAACTTTTTGTCAAGAAAAGTTTTGTTTGAGATAAGATCGTTGTTTAGCTCAAGTAATTCTTCTTCATCAATTAAATTTTCAATTGATGAATCTCTACCAATAATAACATCATACATTCCACTGCTGACTGAAAAACTAGATGGCGAATTATATGTTGCTAAATTAATTTCAGGTTCAATTGCATTATTAATTTTTGATACAAGTTTCTTTGATAAATAATTTTTAGGAGAATATAGGCCAAATGTAATAGCCTCATCTTGAGCAAATAGACTTAAAGGCTTAAGAGCTATGCCGGCTGCAATTAGTCCAACACCAGATACAAATTTTCTTCTTGTTGTATTAATAAAGTTTTTATTTTTATTCATAGCTTTTCCCTTTAACAGTATTATCTTATTACCAATTATATTTAACAGTTACTATAATTTTATTATTTTTGTTATTAATCCATATTAAAAAAGTTTTCATCTAAAAAATCAAATTTACTGATCTTAGAGAAAAAAACTAAAGTCTCATTGTTTTGTGTGTCGATTAATTTCCACTGCCTTAATTTAGGTTTTGGATAGTCGCCTGTGAGATAAATTGAATTTCTCTTGGAATTTTCTTTTGTCCTGAGTTCAATTGTACCTATGTTACCTTCGATAGTTATTTGCTTTATTGCAAAGCTATCTAAGCTAAAGTTTTCAGAAAATAAGCTTGATATTGGACTATCTTTGATTGAATATTTATTTACTGGACTATTTTTTGTTTCTTTTACGGAAATAAGGCCGTCATTAATTATTATCACTAACTCAGATTCAGGAAGGTAGCTAAATTTTATCGAACCTTTTCCATTTGACCAAAAATTACCCTTTGAAAGCTTTCCAAATTTATCCAGCTGAGAAAATTTTCCTGAAACAGGACCAAGACCAAACAAATAGCCTTCAAAAGATTTTGCCCATTGATTGGAGCTAGGAATATCTTCAGCCTTTATCATAGTGGAGAAAGACAAGACAAAGAAGACAATAAATAAAATGAAACTACTTTTTTTGTATAACATTAATTATCCTGACCTATGATCTCTCTTTTACCTTGGCTATTCGGTGCTGAGATAATGCCTTTTTCTTCCATTTCCTCAATTATTCTGGCTGCCCTATTGTAGCCAATTTGAAGTTTTCTTTGAATATAGCTAGTTGATACTCTTTTATCTTTAATAATTATTGAAACGGCTTGGCTAAAAAGAGCGTCTTCGGATTCACCTTGTGGAGATGTTACGCTGTTTCCATCTTCTTCATCTCTTGTTATTGATTCAATATACTCGGGCGTTTCTTGTTTCCTTATAAAGCCCACAACTCTCTCAACCTCATCATCAGAAACAAACGGACCATGAACCCTTACCACTTTTCCTCCATCAGACATATAAAGCATATCACCTCTACCCAAGAGTTGCTCGGCGCCCATTTCGTTTAATATAGTT
>JABHUT010000203.1 GCA_018658685.1 Alphaproteobacteria bacterium | reverse complement strand
TTCCCAAAAATTGCTGATTCTTGTACTTTGTGTGATATGTGTTTTCTAACAAAGTGTCCTTATGTTCCACCTCATGAATTTAATATAGATTTTCCGCATCTAATGCTGCGTGCTAGAGCTGTAGAGGTTGCTAAGATAGGCAAGCCACCCTTTTTGCAAAATCAGTTAGCTCAGATGGATAGAAACGGTAAGATTGGAAAATATTTTGGTTTTCTTTTTAATTTTCTTACAAACTTGAATAATAAAATTTTTAGAAAAATTTTGGATTATTTTCTTAGTATTGACTACAGAGTCTTGCTTCCAAAATTTGATATGAGAAGAATTAAAATTCCTCTAGCCAATAGTGATGGTAATGCTAAAAAACGAAAAGCTGTTATTTATACATCATGTTATGCTAATTTTAATCGAACAGAGATTGCCGAAGCTTCTTTATCTGTCTTAGCGGCTCAAGGAGTTCAGATTAAGGTTCATTATCCAGAATGCTGTGGAATGCCAATGTTAGAACAGGGTAACATTGAGAAAGTCTCAGAATCAGCCGAAAGGATTGCAGAGAGTTTTGTAAGTTTTATAGAGCAAGGTTATGATGTTATCGCGCTAACTTCCTCTTGTGCCTTAATGATGAAATATGAGTGGCCATTAATTCTTCCAGAAAATAAATCAATCAAATTATTATCAGAAAATGCTTTTGATATTGATGAGTATATTGTAGATATTTCGAAAAATGAGGGTCTTGTTGATGGAATGAAGCCAGTTGATGGTGGTATCTCTCTTCATCTTGCTTGTCATTCAAGAGCTCAAAATATGGGGGCTAAATCTAATGAGCTTCTTAAGCTTATTCCTGATGCAGATATATCAATTGTTGAGAGATGTTCAGGTCATGGAGGGACCTTTGGTGTACTTTCACCAACCCATGAACTTGCAAGAAAAGTTGGTAAACCAGCAGCAAGGCAAGTTGCTAAATCCAATCCATCTTACGTTGTTTCAAGTTGTCCTTTAGCATCAAAACATTTATCCCAAGTTACCAAAGAAGACATTCTTAAAGACGAAGATAATAGTAAAAAAATTCGTTCTGGTCATCCAGTAGAGTTAATGGCTGTATCATATGGATTTTTAAATAAAGAAGAAATGAGCGAATGATGATAAAAATAAATGTCGATGATATTCTCCCAAATGATAAATATGGTGAAATAAGAAAACAAAAAAGAATAGATCTAATATCTTATAAAAAGAAGAGACGTATAAGTGTTGGGCCTTATGCCACTTTTTATTTTGAATCATATAAAACTATGCTTTATCAGATTCAAGAAATGTTATTTGTTGAAGGTGCCCCAGAAGGACAGTTAGAAGATGAGCTATATGCTTATAATCCTCTAATTCCTCAGGGCTCCAATTTGGTAACTACCTTAATGTTCGAAATAGCTGATGAGAATTTACGGCATGAATTTTTATCTTCAATTGGAAACGTTGAAGAATATATTTCAATGGAAGTAGCTAATGATAAAATAAAAGCAAGATTTGAATCTGATGTAGAAAGAACAAACTCAAAAGGAAAGACTTCTTCAGTTCATTTTCTACATTTTGATTTTACAGAAGATCAAAAAGCAAAATTCTTATCTAAAGAATCAAGGGTTTGTCTATGTATCGAGCATAAGAACTATAACCATATTGCAGTTTTAGGCGAAGAGAGCGTGAGTACTCTTGTTGATGATTTTTCTACTTAACGCCCCATAAATAATCTTTTTCTATAAAACCATTAAGCCTATATGAGTTTTTAAAAAAATATTTTTCTTTTTTTATATTTATCTCTACTTCGCACAGGTCACTTGCACATTTTAATAATTTTACAATTACACCATTATGAACATATGCAACTGGATTATTGTTTATATCTTTTATAGTAAGCGGTTTCTTATTTTTTATAATTTTTTCAGTTTCGCTAGCTCTTTCTTTAATAAAAGCTGTTCTCCTCTTTGAAAACTGGCTCGAGCTGATCCATCCTTTTTGGTTCTGAGGTAGAAGTATTAAATTCCAATCATCTTTTTTGCGAATTATCTTAATTGGAAGGCCTTTTCTTTTGTAGACCCACATTACTTTATTGTCTTTTGAAGGCCCAGTCCGTAAATAAGTTTTGTTATACTTTAATGAGCCCCAGTTATTTTCGATCTCAGCAGCCTTAAGTGAAAAGCCTGACCCTAAAAGGGAAAGAAAAGTTATAAATATAATATTATGTTTAAACATGATTACTATGATTTTCCGTTCAATGGGTTGTTTTGATCCCAATTGATTTTTATTAATTTCATTCTATAGCTCAATCCGTCAAATATTAATAATTGGCCCAAAAGATTCTCTTTTTCACCTAAAATTTGCTTTATTACCTCAGTAGCCTGAATTGAGCCCAATACACCGGCAATAGGACCTAAAACTCCAAGGTGCTCGCAATCATCTTCGTTATTTTGATTGATTTTCAAGCATCGATATGAAGGATAAGGAATTCCAGTGCCATCTATTTTAAAAGACTTGAAAGTTGATACTTGACCAAAAAATCCCGAAACTGATGCATATACAAGAGTTTTCTTACTTCTATAACATGCATCATTAATAACAAGCTTACTGGAGTGATTATCTGTACAATCAACTATTATGTCATATTCAGATATAATTTTATCTACGTTAAGTAAGTCTACTTTTTTTTTATACGGGATAACATTGATATCAGAGTTTACTGATGCGATGAATTTTTTTGCTTTGCTTACCTTATAAGAGCCAATATCTTTAAGTGAAAATATTATTTGACGATGAAGGTTTGATAAATCAACCTTATCATTATCTGCCAATCCAATTGTTCCTACCCCTGAAGCAGCTAAATATTGCAAAACAGGTGAACCAAGTCCGCCCAATCCGATTATTAAAACTTTAGATTTCATAAGAAGTTTTTGTCCTTGCCCTCCAACTTCCTTTAATATTATCTGTCTAGAATACCTCTTAATGGAATCATTTGCATTCATCTTTTGCACTTATTCCAGTAGAACCAAACCCACCAGCTCCTCTTTTTGTTTCATCAAGGGTTTCAGTCTTTATTAGATTAAATTGAACTACAGGTGCAATTACCATTTGAGCTATTCTCATGCCCCTCTCAATTTCAAAATTAACTTTGCTATGGTTAATGAGCATCGCAGAAATTTCACCCCTATAATCACTATCAATTGTTCCAGGTGAGTTTAAAATTGTAATACCATTTTTAGCCGCAAGTCCAGATCTCGGCCTTATTTGAGCCTCGAAACCTTTAGGTAGAGCGATAGCAATACCAGTTGGAACCATTTCTGCTTTTCCTGGTAAAATTATTATATTCTTACTCTCACTGATTGCTGCTAATAAATCTAAACCCGCAGCACCTTCAGACTCATATTTTGGTATAGGGAGGCCATAACCATTTTCAAGAATTTTTAATTGTAAATTTTTCATGCAGCACTATCAAAGAATTTAATAATTTTGTTGCAAAGGTTTTCAGCGACACATTGCTTACTTATTAAACCCCAATTTTCTTCTGAGTTATTAGTTAGGAAGGATACTTCGTTCATATCATTATTAAAAACGCTCTGGTTTTCCTGAACATGACTATTTGCAATCATCCAATCACAAGACTTATTTAGCATTTTAGATCTAGCTGATTTTATCAAATTTTCTGTCTCCAGAGTAAATCCTACCACAAGCTTTGGTCTATTTGTATTTGTCTCGCTAATTGTTTTAAGTATATCTGGATTTTGCATCATAGTTAAGACCATCTCATCATCATTTTGATTATTTATGGATTTTTTTATTTTATTTTTTGATATCTCCGATGCTTTCCAGTCTGAAACAGCTGCAGCAAAAATTGAGATATCAACAGGGATAGATTCTTTGCAGGCATTCAACATCTCTTCTGCTGTATTTACTTCTGTAACTAAAACATTTTCTGGATAAGGTATATTTACAGGGCCGGTAATAAGATGGGTATCAGCACCTAATTTACTCAATCTATCAGCAATGGCATGACCTTGTTTACCAGATGATCTGTTAGAGATAAACCTTACTGGATCGATGGGTTCTATAGTTGGTCCTGATGTAACAAGTGCCTTTTTTCCTTTTAATGGACCTGGGCTTAGCAATAGCTCTATTTCCTTATATATATCTTCAACTTTAGACATCTTACCTGAACCAACTTCACCACAAGCCATCTCACCTTCATCTGGGCCAACAAAAATATGACCATAGGACTTCAACTTTTCTATATTTTCTTTTGTTGCTGGGTTATTCCACATTTTTACATTCATTGATGGCGCGATTAAAAGAGGTTTATTATTAGCTAATAGAATAGAAGTTGCCAGGCTATCAGATACACCATATGACATTTTTGCTAATATATTTGCTGTTGCTGGAGCTAAAACGATCAAGTCAGCATCTCTTGATAATTTTATATGTCCAATATTTGTTTCACTCTCTAGATCAAAAAGATCCATATAAACTTTATTTTGTGAAAGGGCTCCAAAAGACAATGGTTGTACAAATTGAGTTGCGCTTTTAGTTAAAACGCAAGTTACGTCATCACCACGTCTTTTAATTTCTCTAATAAGGTCTAGAGCTCTGTAAGCGGCTATACCCCCACTAACTATTAAAAGTATTTTCTTCATAATGATGCTTTAACTTAAAATACCTAAAATTGCTATAAATATATAAAAGAATGAATATTTTAAAAAGTTAATTTATTTATTTATCAATAGGATAGAGAGAATTAATATTAATATTATAAAAATAGTAATCTTAGGTTGATTTGATCTTGATGTTTCGTTCTCGGTAATAAGAATCAATGATTTTTTATCAATCTTTAATCCATCATCACCAAATGCTCTTCTAATTTTATTGAAATCTTTTTTTGTTTTTTCTATATCACCTATTATTGAGTCATAAATATCCTTAGCATTAGAATTGATAGATTCTTTAGAGAATCGGATCTTTGATAGGTCAAAGTTTTTTATGTTTGATAGATTATCTAATATTGGCTCTGAAAGACTCCAAATATTTAAATCAGGATTAAATTCTCTTGCCACACCTTCAGTAACCACCATAGTTTTTTGAAGTAATAATAGTTGGGGCTGAGTTTTCATTTCAAATTGACCAGTAACTTCAAGTAATTGTGATAAAAGATGACCCATTGATATACTCTTTGAGTCTTGACCTTGAATTGGCTCTCCGATAGCCCTTAATGCTTGTGCAAATTTGTTACGATCTTGATCTTCTGGAATATACCCTGCTTCAAAATGTATATCAGATA
>JABHUT010000202.1 GCA_018658685.1 Alphaproteobacteria bacterium | reverse complement strand
GGTCTTTCATCCATGAGTAAGACCTCCTTAAAAGCAAACGTGAATATCATAAGACCATTCTTAGAGATACCTAAAACTAAACTTGTTGAAATTGCTAATTCTTCAAATATGAAGTGGGTCTCTGATCCAAGTAACTCAAACTTATCATATCAGAGGTCGAGAATAAGAAAATTGATACCGGCCTTATCAAGGGAGGGTATTGATTCCCATCATATCAATCTTGTTATCAAAAGAATGGACTCAGCTAAAGACGCCTTAAATGAAACTGTAAATAGTAATATAATTAAATATGTAAAGAGTATGGAAGGTATTGCATTTTCATTATCTTATGAGGCGTTAGATAAATTAAACCCTGAAATTTTATTACGTATTCTGGAGAGAATCATTATGGTTGCCTCCGGTTCAATATACCCTGCCAGAAGGTTAAAGTTAGAAGCTATTCTATCTTGGTTGAAAAGTGATAATCAAATAAGCGCAAAAACTTTGAGTGGAACAGTTCTAAGAAAACGTAAAGATTACATAATTTTTTATAGAGAGCTAAAGAGCTCTCAGGCTTCAGCTAGTATTCGCCCTTTAACAAACCGTTATTTGTCTTGGGATAATCGATTTCATTTAAAATTAAATAAATCAAAAGACCTTGAAGTTAAATCTTTAGGTAATGAAGGTGTAAAAATATTGAAGTCCAAAAAACTTTTAAAGAAACATGGATTAAAGAATATTCCATTGTCAGCATGGAAAAGCGCCCCAAGTTTATGGTCAAAAAAAAGACTTATTTCAGTGCCATCTTTAGGATATAATATTTTAGATGATTTAAAGATTTATTTAAAATCTATTCGAAAACCCTAGTAATTCTAAAAAAAGTAACTATTTATTAGTTATATATAAATTAAAGGTTAAGAAATTGAATAATGGTAATTTAAGAAATTTAATTGTTTGGGTCATATTGGCTTTTTCTTTATTGGGTTTATACAACCTAATTGATAATCCAATAGCGGTTAATAATCAGACTGAGATTACTTTTTCTCAGCTTTTAGCAGAAGTCGATGCGGGTAACGTAATTGATGTTGAGATTTCCGGAGATGATATTGCGGGTCACTATTCTGATGGAAGATCGTTTAAGACATTTGCACCTTCAGATCCTACGCTAATTGAAAGACTTTATAATCGTGGAGTTTCAATTTCAGCTAAACCAGCTAAAGAAGGCGGATCAGTACTTCTTAATATTTTAATTTCGTGGTTTCCAATGTTATTGCTTATTGCCGTTTGGATATTTTTCATGCGTCAAATGCAAGGCGGTGGTGGAAAAGCAATGGGTTTTGGTAAGTCTAAAGCAAAACTCTTAACTGAAAAAAATGGTAAAGTTACGTTTGATGATGTTGCTGGTGTTGATGAGGCCAAGGATGATTTACAAGAAATTGTTGAATTTCTTAAAGACCCATCCAAATTTCAACGTTTAGGTGGTCGTATTCCAAAAGGTGCTTTACTTGTAGGCCCTCCAGGAACTGGAAAAACATTACTTGCTCGAGCTATTGCTGGAGAAGCTAATGTTCCTTTCTTTACTATCTCTGGATCAGATTTTGTTGAAATGTTTGTTGGTGTTGGCGCTAGTCGAGTAAGAGATATGTTTGAACAGGCTAAAAAAAATGCACCATGCATTATTTTTATTGATGAAATTGATGCCGTTGGAAGATCTCGAGGTGCTGGTTTAGGTGGTGGTAATGATGAGAGAGAACAAACATTAAATCAATTATTGGTTGAAATGGATGGTTTTGAAACTAATGAAGGAATTATTCTTATTGCAGCAACAAACAGACCTGATGTTCTTGATCCAGCCTTATTAAGGCCGGGTAGATTTGATAGACAGGTTGTAGTTCCTAATCCAGATATTATTGGTCGTGAAAAAATACTAAAAGTACATATTAGGAAAGTTCCAATTTCCTCTGATGTTGACATTAGAGCTATAGCTAGAGGAACGCCTGGATTTTCTGGAGCTGATTTAGCGAATATTGTTAATGAAGCTGCTTTACTTGCCGCTAGAAGAGGATTGAAATTAGTTTCTAATGCGGAATTTGAAGATTCAAAAGATAAAGTAATGATGGGTCCTGAAAGAAGATCTATGGTAATGTCAGATG
>JABHUT010000201.1 GCA_018658685.1 Alphaproteobacteria bacterium | reverse complement strand
CCTGAAGGAGAGACTGAAGAAACCACTACTCATGACACTTTGGGCGCAGAAAAAATATCTTTTGAAAAAGTTTTTGATAAATCTATAAAATTAATTAATTAAGCAAAATCAGATTTTAAAATTTTCTCTTTAGCCTCGTTAACCAATTGACTTAATCTTTCTGTTTTTATATCCCTATTCATGTCGGGATGTATTTTTTTCTGAAGTTGATTAACTGCCTTTAAAACTTCCTCTTGAGAACAACCTTTTTTTAAACCTAATAGCTTATAAGCCTCATCAATAGAAATATTAGACGAACCTTGTGTTTGTCCAAATTTTCCTTGTGAGAATCTTCCTGAATTTTTCAAGTATTGAATCAGTCTCCATAATTGCATTACTTGGAGGGCCGTTAAGCCCTTAATTTTTAAACCACTTAAAATTACAAACAAAAAAGGTAAGGAAAAAATATATTTTCCACCGATTGTAAGTATTGCAGCTAATATTAGTGATAGATAAACTGTAATCTTTTTTATATTTGTCACAATTTTTTTAGAGCTTGTATGGGCAAACCAATTTAAAAATAAATAAAGTATGACAAAAATGATAATACCTAATAAGAATAAATTCATATAATTATATACCATGAAAATACCACAACTCAGAAAACAAGAAGAGAGAAAAACTTGCCACAGCTATGTTTGGGAGGACAATTATTCGTGGGTACATCAAGCAAACTGCTTAGAAATATTACAAGATAAAAATAAACTTAATCCAGAGGTTAAAAAATATTTAGAGGAAGAAAACGCATTCACAGAGAAGGGTATGGAAGATACCAAATCTCTTCAAAAAGTACTTTTTAAAGAAATCGAAGGAAGAATTAAATTAGAAGATGAAAGTCTAAAATTTAAAGATAAATTTTATGAATATTGGACTAAGACTACAAAAAAAGGAAACTATACAAAACATTTAAGAAAAAAAATAAATAGTGCAGAGGTTGAAACATACTGGGATGGGGATATTGAAGCTAAAGGAAAAAAATTTTTTAGTGCTGGTGATGTTGCTGTTTCTAATAATGATGAATTACTTGGTTATTCAATTGACGATAAAGGTAGTGAATACTTTACAATATATGTAAGAAAAATTTCTGACAAAAAAATAATTGAAGAGCCGATAGTTGAAACAGCTGGTGGGATTACTTGGGCTTACGATGATTTATCTTTTTTTTACAGTAAATTAGATAATCTCCATAGACCAAGGAAGATATATCAGCATAAATTAGGGACTCCGGTAAAAGAGGATAAGCTAATTTACGAAGAAAAAGATGAGAGATTTACTTGTGGAATAAGTACAAGTTCTGATGAAAAATACTATTTTGTCTCAACGTCTGAACACACTACTTCTGAAGTTTACTACATAGATAAAAATGACAATAATCTCGAACCAAAAATTTTTATAAAAAGAGAACAAGGGGTTCAGTATTCAATTAATAGTTGGAATGGTTTTTTTTGGATGAATACCAACAAAGATGCTGAAGACTTTAAGGTATCAAGATGCTCTCAGCAAAATATTAGTAACTGGGAAGATTTCATTCCTGCTAAAGATGGTACATTAATTGGAGGTTTAATTTTTTTAAAAGATTGGATTTTGAGATATGAGGTTTCTGACGCTTTATCAAAAATTTATGTAAGAAATATCAAAACAAATGAGGAGGAAGAATTAAAAATAACCGAAGAAAGAGTTATTAGTCCAGGAATTAGTATAGGACAAAAAGACAAAGATACAAATATTATAAGAATAAGTTATGACTCACCTAAAACCCCTTCAAGAACTTTTGAATATAATATTAAAACAAAAGAAAAAAAACTATTAAAAGAGCAAATTATTCCTTCAGGACACAATAGAGATGACTACATAGTAGAAAGGCTTAACTGTGAAAGTCATGATGATCGACAAATTCCTATGACTATTACTTACCACAAAAAAACAAAATTAGATGGAAGCGCCCATGTATTACTTTATGGCTATGGTAGTTATGGAATGAGTATGAGTCCATCTTTTTCTTCTACTAGATTAAGTTTAATCAATAGAAATATAATTTGGGTCACTTGTCATATTAGAGGTGGGATGGAAAGAGGTATGCGATGGTGGAAAGAAGGTAAAATGTTAAATAAAAAAAATACCTTTAGCGATTTTATAAGTTGTGCAAAATTTCTTATTGAAAAAAAATATACAAGTAAAAAGAAAATAATTGCATATGGCGGAAGCGCAGGAGGATTACTTTTAGGTTCAACAATAAATCAAATTCCTGATTTATTATTAGGGGCTATTATGGCTGTACCGTTTGTAGATAATTTAACTACAAATATGGATCACTCACTACCTCTTACTAAAGGGGAGCTTTTAGAATTTGGTGATGCAAAAAATAATAAAGAACATTTTGAATATATTCGTTCATATGCACCATATGACAATCTTGAAAAAAAAGATTATCCTCATATTCTAATCACAACATCACTTTCAGACTCTAGAGTTTTATATGATGAGCCAACTAAATATTGTGCAAAACTTAGAGATCTAAAAACAGATAATAACTTGCTCTTTTTAAAATGCGAAATGGATGCGGGTCATGGAGGAAAATCCGGAAGAACCGCTGCAATAGAAGAAATAGCTTTTG
>JABHUT010000200.1 GCA_018658685.1 Alphaproteobacteria bacterium | reverse complement strand
ATCTACAATCTTGCAGATTTTGTTAACAAAATCTTATTTGGACTTGTAATCTTTGCAGCTGCTGCAAAAGACTCAAATGCCTAAATATTTTTAGTTTTGAATTTAGGGAGCTTAATTAATTTTAAGCTCCCTTTTTTTTGGATTTATTTTATCTGTAAATCTTTTTTAGAGTACTTAAAACAAATTATAAATTCATTATAATCTGTTAGCATATAGAAAGATCCATCAAGGAAGTAAGCAGTTCTTTCCAAGGATTTAGAAGTCTTTAACTTAACCTCAGAACCTTTCTCAATTGCAGCCTGACATAAATCGGCATTAGTCTCTTCTTCTTTATTCCAGACGGATTGAGTTTCATTTGCGTTAATTGGCAAAAAAACCATAAGTGAAAGAATAATGATAATAATTTTTTTCATTTTGCACCCATTATATAGTTAAGATTAGTAGTAAAAATGTATTAGAAATTAATCAAATAGCGTGTTTAAAAATTCTAATTCCCATATCAATTAAGCATATAATTGAAATTCCCCAGACTATTGTTCTGATTAAATTAGCGCCCAAGTAATATAAAGCTAAATAAATGGCCCTAACAACCAGCCACAAACTGGCAGCCATTGTGATATCGATATCGAAAATAATGCTTAGAATAGATAGAGGGATAAAGATAAATAAACTTTCTCTCAAATTATTAGTCGCTCTTATCCCTCTCTCCGAAAGAACTGGGATTTTAACAGCATCATCTCTGGCCGAGAAATAATAAGAAATAGAAATTCCTTTTGTTAGCCCTATAATCATTGGAATTGGTATTTGAATAAAATAAAACAAAAGTGTTAATAGAATAATATCAGTCATGATTTTTACCTCTTTTCTTAAAATATAAAATTATTAACACATACAATCAATATGATTCATAAATGTGTAATTAACTACTCATTTTATAATACTGGGTTGATAACTAAATAATTTAATTAAACCTACAACCAATCAATTTTAAAAATTAATAAAATCAAATAAGTATAAAAAAGCCATTGAACCAATCTATTTGAAAAAATTAACTTCTTTTAATTAGCGGTTTTTATTTTTTGTTTTTTAATCTGAGTTTATGAAGGCGAGAATATAAATTACTTATTTTTAATTCTACAATTTCTCTAACTTTTGCTCTTCTCTCTCTTGCTCTCTCAGATTTACTTAATCTTTGTGATTTTTGCATAGTTAAATATTACTAATTATCAAAAAAAAATCAAGTTGATGAAAAAACTATTAGTATGGCTGAAGAAAACCAAACCATTTATAGACAGCATTCAGCATTACAAAAACTGAAGACAGAAACATAAATAATAAGATAAGTCTTAATAACATTATAAATCCCCCAATTTATTGTTAAAACTAAGATATCATATAAAAAAAAATAAAAAATCAATTTAAAACATCAGTTTAATTAATTCTGTAATTAGCTATAAGTACTTTAATGAAAAAATTTCTTAAAGAATCAAAACATTTTTTAAAAATAGGTATTCCGATACTAGGGTCTCAACTTTCGTATATGATTATGTATACCACAGATACAATAGTAGCTGGAAGGTATGGGGCAGATGAACTATCGGGACTAGTAATAGCAAATGCTTTTACCTTTCCAATTTATATGCTTTTTCAAGGTATAATGTTCGCTATAACTCCAATAATTGCTCAACTGTATGGCTCAAAGAAATACACTGAAATTGGTGAAAAAATGAGGCAGATATTCTGGGTGGCTATAACTTTAGCTATTTTAATATTTTTTATATTCTTAATTTTTAGTGAGATTTTAATCTTTTTCGCTCTTGATAAGGATATTTTAGCAATATCAGTTTCTTATCTTAAGGCGGTTTCCTTCGGAATGTTCTTTTATGTTCTGTTTAGATATTTAAGTTCTTACAGCGAAGGCATGACTTTGACATTACCAGTCTTTGCCGTTGTCTTCTTTGGATCCTTAATCAATATTCCTTTAGATATTATTTTTGCATTTGGCTATTTTGGTTTTCCAGAAATGGGGAGTGTTGGTTGTGGTTATGCAACATCCCTGGTGTCTTTTATGATGCTAATTTCACTTAGTTTAATAGTTACTTTTTCAAGTAAATATAAAAAAACTGAGTTAACTAAGAAATTTTCAATGCCTTCAAAAGATACTACTTACGAAATTTTTAAATTAGGTACTCCTATTGGGGTAGGTATTTTCGTTGAAATGAGCATGTTTTCAGGAGCAGCTATAATAATAGGTAGACTTGGAGAGGTTATTCTAGCAGGCCATGCTATAGCGCTTAATATAGCTAGTATCGTCTTTATGTTACCGTTAGCTATTGGTTTAGCTGCAGCGACTCGTATTGGTAATTTAATAGGTGAAAAAAGGCTCATAGATGCTCGTTATTCATCTTATACCTCTGTATCACTCTGCTTATTAGGGGCTTTTATTAATATGATAATTCTTATTTTCTTGAAAGAAACCTTCACATCCTTTTATACAAAAGATGTATTAGTATTCAATGTAGCTGTAAATCTTCTTGTATTTGCTGCAATTTTTCAAATACCTGACGGAATTCAAATGGGAAGCTTAGGGGCGCTAAGGGGTTACAAAGATACATTTATTCCAATGAT
>JABHUT010000199.1 GCA_018658685.1 Alphaproteobacteria bacterium | reverse complement strand
GCACAAAAAATTATTCCCTTCTCTGCAATTGATAGCCGTAAACCAGAGGATCTATGGAATTTTCTTAAAGAATATAATTCTTCTACTGGGGGAGAAGCTATATCAATTTCTCATAATAGTAACATAAGTGGAGGAAGAATGTTTCCTTCAGAAAATTCCTATGGTGAGCCTATAGATAGTGCTTATGCCAATATGCGTAATAGATGGGAACCATTAGTAGAGGCTACACAAGTTAAAGGTGATAGTGAAACACACCCTGCCTTATCCCCTGATGATCAATTTGCAGATTATGAAACATGGGAAGGAAATATTGGAAGAAGTCAGACAAAAAGATTAATTAGAATAAGTACTACAGGAGATTGTAAAGATCCATTGAACTATAAGTGTTATAAATATAAAGAAAAAGAAAAATATAGGTATAAAGGTAGTTACGTTCGTTCTGGTCTTAGAAGAGGATTGGAAATAGAAAAGAAGATTGGAGTAAATCCATATAAGTTTGGCCTCATAGGAAGTACCGATAATCACACTGCTTTAGCAGCATCTGAGGAGGATAACTTCTTTGGTAAATTCTTAGACTCAGAACCAGGGCCTGGCCGTGTTGATAGTTGCATGGCTGGATGTGGGCGGCCTGTCAATATTGCTGATGGAGAAGATATACCTTCAGGTGATCTTTGGAAGAATTGGCAAATTACAGCATCTGGGTATGCTGGTGTTTGGGCAAGGGATAATACTCGAGAAGAAATTTTTAATGCTTTTAAACGAAAAGAAACCTATGCAACAACTGGACCAAGAATAGCTGTTCGTTTTTTTGGAGGATGGAAATTTTCTGAAACAGATTCTTTTGATCCGAATTTTGTTGATTTAGGATACAATAAGGGAGTTCCAATGGGTTCTGATCTTCCGTTACGAGGAAGAAATAAGTCTCCAAATTTCATAATTATGGCTGCTAAGGATCCTAATGGTGCTAACCTAGAAAGGGTTCAAGTAGTAAAAGGATGGACAAACAAAGACGGATCTTCTTCTGAAAAAGTTTATGACGTGGACCTTTCCTCAGACGCTGGGTCGAATACTGTTGATGTTGAAACTGCAACATATAAAAATAGTATCGGTGAGGCTCAATTTGTGTCTTTTTGGAGTGATCCAGATTTTAATCCAAAGGAACAATCCTTTTATTATGTAAGGGTTATCGAGATACCAACACCTCGCTGGACAACATATGATAGTGTGATTTTTGGTAATAAATTACCTGAATTTATTCCTAGCTCTCAGCAGGAGAGGGCATACACATCACCCATTTGGTATAGCCCCGAGTAACCTTTTAATTAGATTGCCCGAACTCTTTTAAATATTGTAAAGACAAGATAGCTAGTTATGACAAAAAGAATTTATATAATTTTTGGAATTATCTTAGGTATTATAGTTATTTTTTTTGGGCTTTTGAGTAAAAAAGATTTGAATGATAATTCAATTATTGTCAATGATAGTTCATTAAAATTTTTTTACTTAGCTAACAGAAATCTTGAAGAGCCAGTTTTTATAAAATATGAAGATCTTACAGAGGCTCAAGTCTTATTAATTAAAAAGGATTATATAAAAAGGGAAGTTTTAAAGAGAGAGGCCTTAAGTTGGGGTTTAGATAAAGTTGATCCTGTCATTTCAAGTCGTTTAGCACAGCTTGGAGAGCAATCTCTTGTTAATAATTTACCTGAGGAAGAGGTTTCCGAAGAAGATTTATTGTCCTTCTATAATAAAAATAATTTTTTGTATATTGAGGATGAAAAAATTACTTTTTCACATATTTTCTTTCGCAAGGACGATGATAATATAATTGACGATATAGATTATTATACAAAGTCGCAAAATCAAGATTTCTTTAATGCTAATTTATTAAATAAGATTTCAATTTTCCCATATCAGAAAAATTATGCCCAAAGGAGTAAATCTTTTATAATAGGGCATTTTGGGGAAGAAACTGCTCAAATAATTTTTTCTCTTTCTGCTAGCGAGAAATGGCAGGGCTCAATTAAATCACCTTATGGCCTTCATATACTAAAAATTTCTTCAATATCAAAAGCTAAACAAAAAACTTTCGCTGAGGTAAGAAATTTAGTTCAAAAAAGATTTATAAGTGAAAAGAAGAAAGTAAATCTTAAATTACAAATAGAAAAAAAAATATTAGACTATGAAATAATTGAAACTAATTAAGCTTTATCGAATTCAATATAAAGGTTGTCTAAACCTCTTAATAATACATTAGGGCTATAATTAAATTTATTCCCATCGGCAAATCTCATATTTTTTAATCGACCTAAAATAATTGGAAACGCTGTATACATTTCTTTCCTTGATAAGTTCATACCGAGGCAAACATGAATACCTTGACCAAAAGCCACGTGACGTCTTGCATTATTTCTCGTTACATCAAATTTGTCAGGGTTTTCAAATAACTCCTCATCTCTATTTCCTGATCCGTAGCGAAGAAGTAATGCGGAACCAGCAGGTATAGCAACACCTCCAAGCTCAGTATCTTCAGTAGCAATTCTCCACATATTATTTGTAGGAGTTAAAAGCCTGAGAGATTCTTCAATCATATTCGGGATTAGGCTATGATCATTCACGACTAATTCCATTTGATCCGGATTTTCGATTAGAAGTTTGATGGCTTCAGTAATTGAGTGTGCTGTAGTAGCATTCCCTGCAACAAGAAGTTGTTGAATGATAGATAATTGTTCTGCTGTTTCAAGTTTTCTTGATACATCATTCTCATCTTCAAAATCAAGAGTTGCTAAATCAGATAAAATATCATCAGAAGGATTTTTTGCTTTTTCAGAAAGTCTATCAGCAAAATATTGTTGAAATTGAACAAGCTTTTTTGCTATTTCAATATGCTCATCAGGCGTACTTGTCCCTGATAATTGATCAGTAAAAGCCTGTGACCATATTTTAAAGTTATCATAGTCATCAGATGATGCACCAAGTGCCTCCGCTATAACTCTTATCGGCAATGGTTGCGCAATTTGACTAGCTACTTCACATTTACCATCATCGAAAAATTGATCTATTATATAGTTAGTTTTTTCTTCAATTGCTGGGACCATATCAGCAACTCTTTTTGGAGCAAAGGCTTTGTCAACAAGACCTCTGTATTTTGTATGACGAGGGGGGTCGGCTGTTAACATTGTATTTACAGAAGGATAGCCATCTTTTGCCATAATTTCTGCAGCTTCTTGAGGATAAGAATCAGATCCACCATCTTTCTGAAGAGCCCCAAAGTCGTTTGAAAAAACCTTTGCATTACGAGCTGCTTCACAAATTAATTCATGTTTCGAGACTTGAAAGATACCAGTTGTAGGGTCCTGATAAACTGGACTTTCATCTCTTAATTTTTTATAAAATGCATGCGGACACTTCATAAGCTCTGGGTCAAAGATATTTAAATTTTCAAGTTTTTCATCAATTGGTTTTATTGTTTCGCTCATCATACCCTCCGTAAAAATTATTCTACTACATATTAATAAGTATTTGGAATTTAAAGTTCAAGATTTATTATGTTGTAAAAAAGTAACAAATATTTGTTTCTCATTACCATCGTTAGATTCTAAAGCTAGGGTGACCTATGAATATGGATTTTTGAATTAAGAAATTTTTGTTAACAAGAATTAAAAGTAGGAATAAAGGATGAAGCGCTAGCGTTTCATCCTTTTTTTTTGTACAATAAGATTTAATAATCTTCGGAAAATTCATGAAATCTCTTCTAAGTAAAAATATTATTATCACTGGCGGAGGGAGAGGCATTGGAGCTGATGCCTCTAGGCTTCTCGCATCAGAGGGCGCAAATATTATTTTAACATGCGAGAGAAAAGAAGAAGGTTTTTCTGTCGAAAAAGAAATCATAGGTAATGGCGGTTCTGCAAAATATATAGAACATGACGTAACATCAGAAAGCGATTGGGAAAATGTTATTAGTCAAGCAAGTTCAGAGTTTGGTCATATTGACAGTATTGTTAATAGTGCAGGAAGTTTTATATCGCAGTCCATGGAAAGTTCATCCCTAAAAGAATTTAAAGATGTAATTAATCAAAACCTCACAGGATCATTCTTAGGTCTTAAATATGGAACAAAAGCTATTAGAGAGCATGGAAATGGTGGATCAATAGTAATGATATCCTCTGTTTTAGGAAAAGTTGGTGTTTCAAACGCTACTGCATTTTGTGCAGCTCAAGGCGGAATTAGGCTTTTAGCAAAGGCCGGCGCATGTGAGTTAGGTCCTGAAAAAATTAGAGTGAATTCAATTCATCCTGGGCTAACTGATATTGATATCAGTAAAACTTTTTCTGGTGATGTTGATGAAGATCAATATATTAAGTCGAACATTCCTCTTAACAGGAAAGCTACCTCAGAAGAGATAGCTAAAACTATTCTTTTTTTAGTTTCAGAATCGTCATTCTTTATAACAGGTGCTGAATTAACCATCGATGGTGGGATGAGTGCAAGGTAAATGAATATGGGAAAATTAGATAATAAAGTAGCAATAGTAACTGGCGCAACATCGGGCATAGGAAGGGAAACAGCAATTCTTCTTGCCAAAGAAGGCGCATCAGTAGTCTTTACTGGGCGTAATCAGGATGCTGGAAAAGAGACTGCTGAAATGATCGCTAAGTATAGTACTAAGAGCTTATTTATCTCTCATGAAGTTGCAGATGAAGATAATTGGATCGAGGTTATTAAAAAAACAAAAGATCATTTTGGTTTAATAGATATTTTAGTTAATAACGCTGGACAGTTTTTCTTAAAACCAGTTTTGGAAACAACATTGGATGATTTTAATCAAATTTGTTCTGTAAATATCGATGGCACTTGGTTAGGAATGAAGCATTGTTTAAAGGAAATGAATGACGGTGGGTCTATAGTAAATGTGTCCTCTTTAATGGGACAAATGGGTCTACCTGAGGCATCTGGTTACTGTGCTTCTAAGGGTGCTGTTACAACTATGACTAAAGCGGCAGCGATAGAGGTTGCTCATAGAAATATAAAAATTAATGCTCTTCATCCTGGTGTCGTTTGGACTCCTATGGTTGGTGGAGGAGATGAAGGCGATGATGGTTTAAAAGGTTTCTTTGAGTTAGAAACCCCTTTGAGAGAAGTTGGCCTCCCAAAAAATATGGCGGATGCTATTTTATTTCTTTGTACAACTGAATATTTAACAGGATCAGATTTAAACGTTGATGGTGGAAGATTAGCTGATGGCGCTATGGGAAGTAACGCTACTTAGCAAATATAATGAAAACTTCTATAAAAACCACACCTCAAGAGAGAAAGTTAGGATTCCGTGTTTTATTCCTGGGCATGTTTGCAATTGGTACTGGCCAAACACTTTTTATTGCTGTTTTACCTCCTTATGCGCGAGGCCTTGGTTTATCTGAAGTACAAGTAGGCTTTATTTTTTCATTATCTGCGCTTGGCTGGATGATCATGAGCCCTTTTTGGGGTAAAAAAAGTGATTATTTAGGAAGGAAATCTATAATTATTCTTGGATTAATTATTTATTCAATAACAACCATATTAATGGGTGTTGAATTTAGATTAAATGAACTTGGGGCAATTAACTTACCTACTTTGTTTGGATTATTGATTTTAACTCGAGGTTGTTATGGTTTTCTTGGATCTGGAGCCCATTCTGCTTCAATGGCTTACGTAGCGGATAGAACGACTGAACGAGAGCGCTCAGGCGTTATGGCTGTTATGGGTTCGGCATTTGCTATAAGTGGTATTGTTGGACCTGGACTAGCTTCGGCAGCGGTATTATTAGGACCTTTGGTCCCTTACTTTTTATTTGGAGGTATTACTGGCTTTATTGCCCTTTTAATATTTATTTACCTACCAGAAAAAACTAAACCAATACGTCCGGCTAAAGTCCAGGAAGCTCGATTGACACCATTTGACTCAAGGGTGATTTCTTTTGCATTAATGGGGCTTTGCATTAGTCAAACAAGTGCTGTTGTTATGCAAATATTATCACTCTATCTTCAGGATAAGTTTAGTTATTCAAATACCGAAGCATCAGTTTATACTGGAACTATGTTAATTTTTACTGGTGTTGCTACTTTAATAGTTCAATTGGGTATTATTAGAAGAATTTCTCCAACACCTGCTCTTTTACTAAGGCTTGGCTCTATTGCAACAATTATATCTTTATTTTTAATTGTAATTTCAAATGGACTTTATGTAACAGGCCTTGCAATGGCTGTTTATGGGGTAGGGGGTGCTTTAATGGGTCCAGGTTTATTTACAGGCCTATCATTAGCTGTTGGCGAGGATGAGCAAGGGGCAGCAGCTGGAATTCTTGTAAGTTCTTATGCTGCTGGTTTTCTTATTAACCCTTTAACAGGTATGCAATTATTTATTTGGAATTCTAATTCGCCTTATTATCTAGCTATAGCCTTAATGTTTATT
>JABHUT010000198.1 GCA_018658685.1 Alphaproteobacteria bacterium | reverse complement strand
AATGGTTAATTATTAAAAAAAGGAGAATATAATGCCAACAGGAACAGTTAAATGGTTTAATGCTAACAAAGGCTTCGGTTTTATCGAGCCTGATGATGGCGAAAATGATGTGTTCGTTCACGTTACTGCAGTTCAAGAATCTGGTTTAGGAAATCTTGATGAAGGTGACAGAGTAAGTTTCGAACTCGTTGAAAATAGAGGCAAAATGGCTGCTGCAAATCTTGCTACAGCGGATGCTAAAGAAGAAGCTTCTGAATAATTTTATTAGTTTAAAATTTTAAAAACTAAGCCCAATTTTAAAAGTGCTAAGCATTTTTAAATTTTGGGCTTTTTTTATAATTTATCTGGTTAAAAAGAGTATGATATTATAGTCATTCTTTTTATAAGAGTTAAAGATTTGGTCCCTTAGCTCAGCTGGATAGAGCACTGGTCTTCGAAACCAGGTGTCAGAGGTTCGAATCCTCTAGGGACCGCCAAATATTTGAGGTTAAAGTTATGGATAAATTACCGTTGCCAACAATAAACAATTCTCTTTTGGAGATGATAGGCAATACACCGCTTTTAGAAATAAAAAATATTGATGTTGGTGTTTGTAGGCTTTTTGTCAAAATGGAATCTCAAAATCCAGGTGGCTCAATAAAGGATAGAGTAGCGGTATCAATAATAGAGCAAGCTGAAAAAGATGGCTTATTGAAACCTGGAGGAACAATTGTTGAGGCTACAGCCGGTAATACGGGTATTGGTCTTGCATTAGTTGGAGCATTAAAGGGGTATAGAGTTATTCTTGTTATTCCTGATAAAATGAGTCGCGAAAAAATATTACATCTTAAAGCATTGGGGACTGAAATTGTATTTACAAGATCTGATGTATCAAAAGAAGATCCTGAGTATTATCATAATATTGCAGAAAAAATAGTTAAGGAAACACCTGGCGCATTTTATGCAAATCAATTTGGAAATCCTGCAAATGCAAAAGCTCACGAAGAAACAACGGCCCCTGAAATATGGGAACAGATGGATCATAATATTGATGCATTTGTTGCAGGAGTTGGTTCAGGTGGAACCTTAACGGGTGTAGGTAAATTCTTTAAGAATATTTCCCCATCAACTCAAATTGTTGCTGCAGATCCCGAGGGCTCAGTTATATTTGATGCAGTCAAAAAGGGAACTTTTTCTTATGAGGGTGGATCTTGGTTTGTTGAAGGAATTGGGGAGGATTTTATTCCTGATGTTTTAGATCTATCCTACATCGACGATGCAGTAACAATACCTGATAGTAAAGCTTTTGAAACTTTAGACCTTTTATTAAAAAAGGAAGGTATTTTAGCAGGCTCATCTGCTGGAACACTTGTTGCAGGTGCTATTGAGTGGTGTAGGGCGCAAACAGAACCTAAGAGGGTTGTTTCTCTTATTTGTGATACAGGAAATAAATACTTATCCAAAGCTTTTGATGAGGCCTGGTTAACTAACAATGGTTTAAGTGATAAAAATTTTAAAAATGATTTGAGTGATATTGTTGTTATGAGGGCGGATCGAAAGCAGATTGTTAGTGTTAAGGAGGATGATACCGTTTTAATAGCGTATAACAGGATGAGAAACTCAGATTTTTCTCAATTACCGGTCTTAGATAATGACAAGTTAGTAGGAATAATTAGTGAAGATGATATTTTTAATTACTGTTTTGATAATAAGGATGGATTTTCTGATAAAATAATAAATGCAATGTCAAAAGATCCACCAAAAGTAGATTGCAAGGCGTCAATTGGTGACCTTTCATCTGTTCTCAGTAAGGACAATTTTGCTATGATAATGGAAGGTGAAACTTTTATAGGAATAGTAACGAAAGTTGATGTATTAGCATATTTAAAAAATAATAGTTAAAGAGGATAAAATGACTAAAGATGAAAAAGGTTTCGATACTAGAGCTATTCATGCTGGACAAAAAAACGATCCAGTTACTGGTGCGGTAATGACGCCAATTTATGCTACCTCAACATATGCTCAAGAAAGTCCTGGGGTTCACAAGGGTTATGAATATTCTAGAACATCTAATCCAACTCGAAAAGCTTTAGAAGATTGTATTTCTAGTCTTGAGAATGGAGATCAGGGATTTGCCTTTGCCTCAGGAATGGCGGCTACTTCAACTATTCTTGAGTTATTAGATTCTGGTGATCATATTATTGCGTCCGATGATTTATATGGGGGAACATATAGATTAATGGAAGATGTAAGAAAAAGAACTTCTTCTTTGGATTTTAGTTTTGTCGATTTTTCAAAAACATCAAATATTTTAGACGCTATAAAACCTAATACGAAAATGTTATGGCTTGAAACCCCTTCAAATCCACTTTTAAAGATTACTGATTTAGAGGCAGTATCATCTGTAATGGAGAAAAAAAATATCATAAAAGTCTGTGATAATACTTTTTCATCTCCGCGAATTCAACAACCCCTTGATTTTGGTTTTGATATTGTTATGCATTCTGCGACCAAATATATTGGAGGTCATTCCGATGTTGTTGCTGGTTTAGCTGTAACATCCAAAGAGAGAAGTGATCTCTCTGAGAGGCTTGCATATCTGATAAATGCGAGTGGTGGTATGACAGGGCCTTTTGATAGTTTTATGCTTTTGAGAAGTTTAAAAACTCTATCCATTAGAATGGAAAAGCATTCAGAGAATGCGCAACTTGTTGCTGAATTTTTAGAGAGTCATCCACTTGTTTCTAAGACAATATATCCTGGTCTCGAGAGTCATCCAGAGCATAATATTGCCAAAAAACAAATGAAATTATATGGCGGAATGGTTACTTTCGTTGTTTCGGGAGGGTTATCACAAGCAAAAAAAGTTTTGGAAAATTTAGAGATATTTACTTTAGCAGAGAGTCTGGGTGGAGCTGAAAGTTTAGCTGAGCATCCTGCCATAATGACTCATGCTTCCATACCAAAAGAAACTAGAGAAGCATTAGGTATAGACGACGGCCTTATTCGTTTATCTGTGGGAATAGAGACTTCAGAAGATCTAATCAGTGATCTTAAAAATGCACTAGGTTAATTTATTTTAATTTTATTTTGAAAGCATTATATTTATAGATCCATTTTGATTTTATCAAAATAAACGGCATCAGATTGCTTAAAACATACATCCCAGAATAAATTATCATTCTGAGTATTGGATTATTTAAGTGAAATAATTTTGTATTAAGTTTTGAGGCCTTCTGAATTTTTTGTGTTCGTAACTTTCTATTTTTTTGAAATTTTTTTAAAGCAAATTCTGGATTATTTTTGAAATGAATAATTGATCTATATAAAAGAATAGAGTCTTCCAATGCAGTATTGGCCCCTTGTCCATAAGACGGAGACATTGGATGTGCTGCATCGCCAATAATTACTGATCGTTTTGAAATCCAACTAGGCAGAGATTTATTCTCAAATAATCCCCATTTGTAAATCATATCTGTATTATCAATAATTTCTTTCACAGTTGTGTGCCAATCTTTATAATCATTTCTAAGCTCCTCTTTTTCACCAATTTGATGCCAAGAATTACTTTCCCATTTATCACTTCTTAAGGTTCCAATGAAATTTAGAAATTTATTTTTCTTTATAGGATAGTGAACAAAATGAGAATTTTTACCCATCCAAACTGTGCTAGATAAACTTTGCGTTTTCTTAGATAAATTTTCCATATCAACTAATCCACGCCAAGCAATAATTCCTGAAAATTTATTTTCAGACTTAGGCAGTATAATTTTTCTTACAGTTGAATTGATTCCATCGCATCCAACAACTATAGAACCTTCAAATGATTTTTGATTATTAAAATGAACTAAAACAGATTTATCATTTTCGGAGAAACTTTCAAAGGAATGATCAGTTCGAATTATATTTGGATCAAAATTGTTAATTTCTTCTATTAAAATGTTGATAATTTCTTTTCTTTGCATTTGGAGATAGGGATAACTAAATAACCTTTCGCTATCGTCATTGAGATTTTGCTTAGAAATAGTAAAACCTCTTTTGTATGTTTTCAATTGAATGGTGGCTGGTTTATCAGCAGTATTAAGGATCTTATCCTTAATGCCTAATTGGAAAAGAACTGCATTACCATTTGGGCTTATATTTATACCAGCACCAGGTTGGTCTATTTCTTCTTCTTTTTCAAAAAGAATAGCTGGATAGCCGTTTTTTATTAGTACAAGGCATAGTGCTAAACCACTTATGCCAGCTCCAATAATAAGGACAGGTTTATTGTTCATATATTTAACCGTATATATATTAAATATTGTATTTTCATTTTATGAAATTTTTACGATCTTTTTTTAAGATTCCATTTTAATATCATTATATTTATAGTTCGACATCATTAAATAGTATTGGAAACCAAATCCAGGGAAATTATTTAAAATTTTACCTTCAGATGTCTTATACCAACTCTGACAACTAGACGCCCAAACTGTTGAAGATAACTTCTTTTGTATTGTCAGATTATAATCGGACATTGCCTTATGTTTTACATCAATATGTTTTAAATTTTTCTTTTTTATTAACTTTAAACTTTTGATAATAAATTTAATTTGGCTTTCAATCATAAAAATAATTGAGACATGACCAGTATTAGTATT
>JABHUT010000197.1 GCA_018658685.1 Alphaproteobacteria bacterium | reverse complement strand
TTGCCTTTGGAATTTGTTTTCAGCTACCAGTTGTTTTAACTTTATTGGCTAAAGTCGGCATTGTTGGAAGTGACCAGTTAAAAAAAGGTAGGAAATATGCAGTAGTTTTAACTTTTTTGATTGCTGCCTTTTTAACTCCACCAGATCTTATAAGTCAAATAGGCTTAGCAATTCCAACAATATTATTGTATGAGTTTTCTATACTTTTAGTTTTAATTATTGAAAAAAATAAAGAAACTAAAGATAAATAATTATGGTATTTAAATGCACGATATAAATAAAATAAGAGAAAATAAAAATTTGTTTATCCAGGGCTGGGAAAAACGAGGCCTGCAGGTCGATATAGATAATATCCTTGATATTGATAAAGATTTAAGAAAAACCATTACAGATCTACAAGAGCTTCAAACAAAAAGAAATGATGCATCTAAATTAATTGGAAAGGCTAAGCAAGAGGCAGATGACTCCAGGGTAAGCAAACTATCAAAAGATGTTCAAAATTTTAAAAAAAGAATGCAAGATTTAGAGGAGTCTAAACTTTTACTATCCAGTAATCTTAAGGACCAGCTTTCTTCTCTCCCTAATATTCCTCATGATGATGTACCTGAAGGTTTGGATGAAAATTCGAATATACAAATAAAAGAGTTTGGAAACAAAACAAAACCTTCACCAAATCATTTTGAAATAGGCGAAGAAATTGGAATGTTAGATTTTGAATCAGCTGTAAAGTTGTCAGGTTCAAGATTTTCTATTTTAAAGAAAGATTTGGCTTTAATGGAAAGATCTCTTGCGAACTTCATGATTGATCAGCACGTTAATATTAATGGTTATGATGAGGTAAGCGTTCCTTATCTTGTAAAAGATGATGCTATGTTTGGAACAGGTCAGCTTCCTAAATTCTCTGACGATCAATTTAAAACTGAAGATGGATTTTGGTTAATACCAACAGCAGAAGTTCCTCTAACAAATTTAGTTAGCAATTCAAATCTTCAAGTTTCTGATTTACCAATAAGATATGTTGCTTATACGCAATGTTTTAGAAAAGAAGCTGGGGCTGCAGGAAAGGATACAAAGGGCCTAATCCGTCTTCATCAGTTTCCTAAGGTAGAGCTTGTTAGCATAGTTAAACCCGAGTCATCAATTGATGAGCTTGAGAGGCTATTATCGTGTGCTGAAGGAATCTTAAAATCTCTAGAACTTCCGTATCGGGTTATGATATTGTCATCTGGTGATATGGGTTTTTCAGCAGTAAAAACTTATGATTTAGAGGTTTGGCTTCCTGGTCAAAACCTATATCGAGAAATATCCTCATGCTCTTTATGCTCAGATTTCCAATCAAGACGAATGAATACAAAATTTAAAGACAATAATAATAAAAAAATTCATCCCCACACATTAAATGGATCAGGTCTTGCGGTTGGAAGAACTTTAGTTGCTATTTTAGAAAATTATTATGAAGGTAATGGTGTTGTTAGGGTACCAGATGTTTTACAGCCATATATGAGCGGAATGAAAAAAATTGGCTTAAAAAGTTAGTCTAAGGTTAGCTATTAAAATTAAATGAGTTTGATATTTTTATAGTTTTTACTTATTAATCAAATGTTTAAAATAAAGGAAAAATTATGCAAGATATCTTAATTCAAATAATGCCATTAATGTTAATATTTTTAGTGTTTTATTTTTTAATTATTCGTCCGCAACAAAATAAAATTAAAGAACATAACGCCATGGTTAATTCTGTAAAAAAGGGCGATGAGGTTGTTACCCAAGGTGGTTTAATTGGAAAAATATCCAAAGTATCGGAACATGAAGTTACAATTGATTTTGGTGATAATGTTTCTATAAATGCAATCAAATCAACATTAGCGAGCGTTAAGTCTAAATAAATTATGCTTTATTTTTCTACTTCAAAAAAATTTTTATTATTAATAATTTGTTTATTAGGTTTTTTTCTAGCACTTCCAAATTTTTGGAACTTAAAAATACCATTTCTTCCTAAACAGACAATTAATCTTGGTTTAGACCTTAGAGGTGGATCATACCTATTATTGGAGGTTGATACTAATTCAATAAAAAAAGATAAGGCTCAGTCTTTAGTTGAGGATATTAGATCCTCCTTAAGGCAGGAGAAAATAAAATATATAGGATTAAAAATCTTACCTTCAGGGGCAGAAGTAAAAATCCAAGATAATCTCAAGCTTAATGATGCTAGGAAAGCAATTGAAGCACTTAATAATAGTACTTCTGCAAATATTTTTAATAGTCGAAATTCAGATGAGTTTTCCTTAGATGAAGAGGGTGGAATTTTTAAAATTACTTTAAATGAAAACTCTTTAAACGAGAAATACAGACTTGCTGTTTCTCAATCAATAGAAATAATAAGAAGAAGAATTGATGGACTTGGAGTTACCGAGCCATCTATTCAGAGGCAAGGTAATAATAGAATTCTATTAGAGGTTCCAGGTTTGGATGATCCTCAACGTTTAAAAGATTTATTAGGACAAACAGCAAAATTAAATTTTCGAATGGTAGATACAAGTATTTCTGTAGGTGAGGCTTCTAGAACCAGAATTCCAAGTCGTTCTGAAATAATTCCGGATGATGACGGTTTTGAATACTTGGTTATGAAGAAAGTTTTAGTTTCTGGTGAAAGATTGGTTGACGCTCAAGCTAGCTTTGATGCAACAACTAATTCTCCAGTTGTAAATTTTAGATTTGATACTGTTGGCGGAAAATATTTCGCAAAAGCAACATCTGGAAACGTGGGTAAACCTTTTGCAATTATTTTGGATAATAAGGTAATTTCAGCTCCTGTAATTAGAAGCCCAATATTGGGGGGGTCTGGTCAAATTGAAGGCGGTTTTAGTGTTGAGGAGGCTAATAATTTAGCTATTTT
>JABHUT010000196.1 GCA_018658685.1 Alphaproteobacteria bacterium | reverse complement strand
GTTTGTTGTATTATTCATAACTCCAATTGCAATAACCGTTACAAGTCTTCCCATTCGTTCAACCTCAATTCTTATAGTTTTAACAATTATTTTTATAACTATTCTTGGATCTTTTAATTACCCTCTTGAAAATAATTTATTAGATCTATCTGTTCATCCAATTTTTATTCTTGGAATGTGGGTTTCTCTTTTTGTGACTATTTTATTCCTGACTTTTTATGCTGGTGGGCTAAATGAAGAGTCTCGAAAAACATCTGGAGCACTAAAGGTTGCAGAAAATTTATTAGTAAGAGAAAAGAATTTATCGTCTTTAGATGGATTAGCTGCAGCAGCAGCTCATCATCTTGGAACTCCATTGGGCACAATAAGCCTTATTGCAAATGAATTAAAAAATGATGAAAGCATTAATGATGGTGCAAAAAAAGATCTTATGATTTTATCTGAGGAGGTTGATAAATGTAAAAAGATTCTTAACTCTCTTGGTGAAAAACCATCTAGCGACGACGACTTAATTACTAAAATAGAGCTTCAGGCTCTTCTCGAGGAATTATGTGAATTAATTAAAGTAAAGGAAATAGAGTTTTCCATTAATTTTGAGAATGATGACTCAGGTATAAAAGAGGTTTTATTAAAAAGGAGTTCTGAACTGCTCTTGGGGCTTTCAAATATTATTGAAAATGCAGCTGATTTTGCTACTAGTATTGTTGAATTAAAGGTTTCACAAAATGGTAATGTTATTAATTTAGAAATAAGTGATGATGGCAAAGGGTTTTCAAATTCAATTTTAAATAGAATAGGGGACCCTTATGTTTCATCTCGTTTCAAGTCTTCTGTTAGTAGTGACGGGCTAGGGTTAGGATTTTTTATTTCAAAGACTTTGTTGGAGAGACTAAACATTTCAATTAAGGCTTACAATAAAACTTATCCTGAAAATGGAGCTGTTGTTTTAATCAAAATTCCACATGATGCGACTAGTTGAAATTAATAAAAAAAGGACTATCTTATAGCTATGTCAAAATTAAAAAATAATAAAAATATTATCATCGTAGATGACGATCAGATATGGCTAAATCAGTTGTCTAGGGCTTTAACTAGAAGAGGCTATACTACTTTTGAAGCTAATTCAGTTGAAAATGCAAAAGAGATTTTAATATCCGAAGATATTTATTATGGTGTAATAGATTTGCGCTTAGACGATGGTGATGGATTGGAGGTAATATTAGAGCTTCAAAAAATTAATCCAAAAGCAAGATCTATTATTCTTACTGGATTTGGTAATATTGCTAATGCGGTATCTGCAATAAAGGTTGGTGCAATTGATTATTTATCAAAGCCTGCAGGAATTGATGACATTTGCGCATCCCTTTTTGCACAGCCTGATGAAAAGGCTGCTCCCCCCGAAGAGCCAATGAGTGCGAACCGTATTAGATGGGAACATATACAAAGAGTTTATGAATTATGTGATAAGAATGTATCTGAGACAGCAAGAAGACTAAAGATGCACAGAAGAACTCTTCAAAGAATTTTATCTAAACGCGCACCTAGTTAATTTTTAAGTATTTTCAAGAATTCCTTGAGAGCCTCTTTAGAAAATTTAAACATATTATCCACTCTATTATTTGAGTTTGTAAGGGTATTGTTTGTTTTTTCTTTTATTCCTGCAACTGCAAAACAAGAATAGCCAGCTGGATCACCATAACCATTTCCCGAAGGACCTGCCGCTCCAGTTTCTCCAATACACCAGTCTGTATCATACATGGCGCATCCTTTTTGAGCTATTAGTAACGCAAAAGGTTCGCTGCTTGACCTAATATTTTTTTCTTTTAATTCTCTAAGCCTTAATCCAGTAAGGGCACGTATCGATCGAGCTGTATAAATAACTTGTCCACCCATATAATATAATGACGCCCCAGGTCTAGATAATAGTGCAGCCGAAATTAAACCACCTGATGAGGACTCAACAACAGAGACAGTTTCTTTTTTACTTTTTAAAATTTCAGATATCTGACTTGCAATTTTATTTAATTCATCCATTTCCTTCTCCTTTGGTATGACGACTTCCTTTTAACGGAGGGTCTTCAGGGGGCCCAGCAAAACATTGAGCTATCGACATCCATTTTGAAGCTACGTCTCCTTTTACTATCAAGCCAGTATCTTCTATATTTCTAACTTGTGTCACAACTTGACAAAACTCTGTAGCGGTGCCTGTTATCGAATCTTGAGTATTATCTAAATTCCATTCCCAGGTTTCTTTAGATGGGGCTTGCAAGACTAATTTTGGTGTTTCTTTTGGTACCTTCATTGATCTATTTATAAAGGTCCAGCCAAAAGTATTAATACCTATAATTACAATATTTTTAATACGATCCTTATCAGTTCTTACTTCACCAAGTAAGTCGTATATTTCTTGTCCGTGTGACCATGTTTCCATATGTCTTGCTGTAATGCTTGATCGAACACTCATATCTGGACCCGCCCATTTGACCCTCTTTTTGGGATCTGCATTTAAGAATTCTTTTGATATTTTTTCATAACCATTTTTCCATTCCGTAAGTAATTCTTGGCCGGATTTATTATTGGACAGTTCTTTTTCGTAAGCTCTTGGGGATTTACCATTCTTTACGGCCTTAAAAAAATCTTCCATAAAATTAGAAAATTTTTCTTCATCAGTTAATGAGAGATAAGCTGCATTATTCCATACATGCAGGTGATACAAAACATCATTGATTGTCCAAGATTTAAATTGAGTATTAAAATTGAAAACATCATCATCTTTATCTTTAAGTAAATCGTATAATGAAATGCTTTCTTCTTTAAAATCTATGCTTTGTTCTAATGACATTAGTTATTAATTCACAAAATAATAATAAATTAAAGGGACCCATATAAGTGATGTTGTAATTAAGCCCTTTATAGCCTGATAAATAATCCAAAGCCAAAAATAGCGTTTACAAAATTCTTTAATTTTTTTGAACATTCTACAACCAATTCGGTATAGGTAAATTGTTTTCTTCTAAAAAACCAGCATTAAACATTTTGTTTTGATATCGGCTTGCTGAGTCACATAAAATAGTAACAATTGTCTTATCTTTACCAAGTGATTTTGCTAGTTTTTTTGCACCAGCAATATTAATTCCAGACGATAAACCTAAGAAAAGACCTTCTTCCTCAATTAGATCGTAGAGAATATTTAGAGCTTCAGAATCATTTACTCTAAATGGAATATCCAATGACATATCTTTAATATTTTCTGTAATTCTTCCTTGTCCAATACCTTCTGTAATTGAGCTCCCCTCTGATTTAAGCTCACCAGTCTTAAAAAAACTATACATATTGGCGCCCATTGGATCTGCTAGACCAATAGAAATACCCTTATTCTTTGATTTCAAATAAGCTCCTACCCCAGATAGAGTCCCTCCTGTCCCAATTGCACAGATAAAACCATCAATAGTCCCATTAGTTTGATCCCATATCTCTGGACCTGTTGTTTCAATATGTGCTTGACGATTTGCTATATTATCAAATTGATTAGCCCAATAGGCTCCATTCTTAAGTTCTTTATTTAAATCTTCTGCAAGATTACCTGAATACTTAATATAATTATTGGGATCTTTATATGGAACTGCCGGGACTTGAATTAATTTTGCACCAGAAAATATAATTGCATCTTTTTTTTCTTGTGATTGCGTTTCGGGGATAACAATCGTTGTCTTATAGCCTAAAGCATTTCCAACAAGTGATAACCCTATCCCAGTGTTACCTGCTGTTCCTTCAACAATCATACCGCCCTTTTCTATTAGTTTCCTTTTCTCGGCATCTTTTATAATATAAAGCGCAGCCCTGTCCTTAACTGATTGACCCGGGTTTAAAAACTCTGCCTTTCCATATATTTTACATCCGGTTTCTTCGGAAGCTTTTTTTAAGAAAATTAATGGAGTATTCCCAATCATCTCTATCATATTATTATAAATTTTCATGTTTAGACCTTTATGTCACATATGAAAGGGTATATGTATTTGATAATTTTATTATAATTCATTAATCAATTAATTAGCATAATTAAAACATACAAGAAAAAAATGATAAGAAGCTTATTCCTAAATAGAATTACTAGTTTATATAAATCATTTTGTATAATCGCTTTAATTATTGTTCCAAATATTACTTATTCGCAATCAAACCCTAATGAGATTGAAGATATAGTTGTTGTTGGGAGTCGAATTAATAACTCAAAGCTAACCAAAATTCTACCTATTACGATTATTGACTCAAACGATATTGAATTATTGGGAATAGATTCTGGTGATGATTTAATTGGTAGTTTAGTTGAACAAGGTACTAATAAATTTAATGATGCGGGTAACGCTATAGCCGGAGTTAATAGTGCTCGAGGTGATATGGGTGCTTTTAACTTAAGGAATTTAGGAACTGGGAATACCTTAGTTTTACTTAATGGCAGGAGGTTAATAAACTCACCTAGCTTTCAATCTGAATCTGTAGGCGGAAGTTTTGTACCTGTTAATTCAGTAAATACTAATATCTTGCCTGTAAATGGGATTGAAAGAATAGAAGTATTAAGAGACGGATCATCTGCTATTTATGGTGCTGATGCAGTAGCAGGTGTTATAAACGTTATTACAAAAAATAAGATTGATGGTTTAGGCTTAAGAATCAAGATGACAGAATTTGATAATTTTAATAGATCAGATTCTCAAATAAATTTTGAATACGGAACAGACTTTAATTCCAGTAATACAAGATTAACTTTATTATATAACCATTATGAGCGTGATCCAATTAAAGCAAAAGAGGATGAACGAATGGGTATCTCTGATTGGAGAGATTTACCTCAAATTTCAGGGACTGATTGGGATACAACACGCTTTAGGCGGAATTCGATTAATTCTCCATATGGTCAATTTGATATTTTAGAAAATGTTAAAGGGTATAAATTTTATAATATTTACGGATTGACTGACTCATCCGGTGAATTTGAAGTTTTCCCAAGCAGTGACTTAAAGTGTTTGGAAAGTCTAAATGACTCTGCATGTATAGCATCAGATACATCAACAAAACGATACAATTTAAATGCCGAGAGGTGGGTGGTTTCTGATTTAACTAGAGATAATTTACAGGTCAATCTAATTCATGACTTTAAAAATGGTAACCAGGCTTTTTTAGAATTTTCATATTATAGTTCGGAGACAAATCAAAACAATAGCCCGTCAGCGGCATTCTCTTCATCAAAATTAATTATCCCTGCTTCTAATTATTGGAATCCTTTTGGGGCTTCAATTCTTCCAAATGGAAACTTAAATCCCAATAGACTTGATTCTGATATTTTAATTGATGTTCCTGATGAAGGCCTTGCTGTTATAATGGATAATTATCGATTTGTTGATATTGGTCCAAGAAGAGTTAATGTTGAAAAGGATACTTATAGATTTTTACAAGGTATAAGAGGTTCTTGGAATAATTGGGATTGGGAGACAGCAGTATTTATTTCCAAAGCTACTTCCGATGATATAACAAGCAATCGATTATCTAATACTCTTGTGGAGCAGGCGTTAGCTTTATCTACTCCTGAGGCCTATAACCCGTTTAACGGAGGAGGCAATTATGATGATTACCTCTTATACGGACAAGACCAAAACCCTAGTATTGATGGTGCAATTAAAAATGCAATTATCGATGTTTTTAGAAAAGGCGAGAGAAAACTAAAAAGTTTTGATTTTAAAGTTACTAATCTTAATTTTTTAAAAATAAATTCTGGCTTTATATCATTAGTTGCAGGAGCTGAATACAGAGAGGATTCCTTTAAAGATGATCGTGACCCAAGGTTGGATGGTACAATTTTGTATACTGATAAGGATGGCGATACCTATCCCTTTGTAAGTGACGTAATGAACTCTAGTCCTACTCCTGATAATTCAGGAAAAAGAGATGTAATTTCAACATTTTTTGAATTAGGTATTCCATTAGTTTCTGAGGATATGAGTATTCCTTTTATAAAAAGTATAGATATACAGTTAGCAGGCCGATATGAAGATTTTTCTGATATAGGAAGTAAGGCAGTACCCAAGATAGCTATTGGATGGCAGCTTATTGATGATCTAATGTTCAGGGGATCATGGTCAAAAGGTTTTCGAGCTCCAAATCTAGTGCAAATTAATGAGTCCATTGTTTCTCGTCAGATTTATGGTGTTGACGCCTTATTATGTCTCCAACAAATAAATAATAATGGACAGGTCGATTATTGTGATTATTCCCTTCAGCGGGTTGCTAGAGGTAGCAATGAATTAAGACCTGAGGAATCCACAAATATTTCAATAGGTGTTGTATATGAACCTAAAAATATTAAAAACCTTATCTTTACAGTTGATTGGTGGGAAATTGAAAAAAAAGATACTATAGGACTCTTTGGCGAAGATAATATTATGTTAACAGACCTTATTTTGAGAATGGAATCTAATAACCTTAACAATTGTTCATCAGTCAAATCAAGTCCCTTTGTATTTAGGGAAAACCCTGATGAAGGTGAAATCGAAAGTTATTTAAATGCCGGTATTTGTCCTGCAGGTAGAGTTTCAAGAGTAGAAGAGAGATATCAGAATCTAGATACAAGAATTATGAGTGGATTTGATATTGCTCTATACTATTCTTTAACTAATTCATTGGGGAATTTTAACTTTTCTTTAAATATTGCAAAATTAGAAAAATTTAAACAAACAGCTGGAAATGATTTCATAAAACTTATTGAAGCTCAGGAAAGTGGTGTTATTCCAAAAGAATTATCCATTAGCGGCTTTTCAGATCTTTTGGAAAAGGATGGTTCACCTGAAATCCAAGCTAGTATTAAATTTATTTGGAATAAAGGTCCCTGGGGCTTAGGTTTCTTTGGTAAGCATATTGGTGAATTTTATGAGACGAGGAATAGGCTATCTGATGGTAGGCTTTGGAAGGTAAAAGCATATAATACGATTAACGGTCACGTTGATTATCATTTTAATTTTAATTCATCAAATTCAAGAGTCCGATTTGGTATTAATAATATGACTGATGAGAGAGCTCCTTTAGCGTCTGATATATTTGGTTATTACTTTGATAAGCATGATAACTTAGGTAGGTATTATTATATTGATCTGAGTTATAAATTTTAATTAATGAAAAAAATTCCCTTTTTTATAATATTTTTTTTTATAAGTCCTTTATTCGCATCAAATATAACTACAAATAAAGAATGCTCTACGGATACTGTAAAAATCGACTTTAATTTTTCTGGTTCAGGCAACCTATCTTGTGAAGTTATTAAATCTGATTATATAAAAATTTTTATTAATCCTGAGCTAGATGATTCAATTAATCCGAGTCCTTGGTTTGCGTTCAGGAAATCAGAGCATTCTAAAAGAATAAAACTAGCATTAGATTATAAAAATTACCATCATCGCTACCATCCAAAGATAAGTATAGATAAAAAAAGTTGGAGTAAAATTGATGAGGCTAATATCTCAAAAAAAGAAAACGGAAAAATTATTGCTATTGATTTTTCACCTTCCAGTCAAAAAAATTATGTAGCTTCACAAGAACTGATAACTAATTTTTGGTATAATAAATGGTATAATGAACTTGAGAATTCTGGAAGGGTAAGAAGAGAGATTATTGGGTTTTCGGTTTTAAAAAATCCAATTCCTATGTTTTTTATCGAAAAAAACATAAATAATCCCTATATACTTATTTTGGGTAGACAGCATCCACCAGAGGTAACCGGTGCTTTTGCAATGAGAGGTTTTATTAATCAGTTACTTAATAAAAATTCTCTATCTGATAGTTTTCTTAAAAATTATAATATTTTATTTGTTCCTCTAATGAACCCTGATGGAGTTATGAATGGATATTGGAGATATAATGAGAATAAAAAAGATTTAAATCGTGATTGGGGCATCTTTATTCAACCTGAAACTGATGCGGTAAACAAAAAGTTAATTGAACTTAAAAATAAGAAATTGGCTCTTTTCATTGATTTTCATTCGACATTCAAAAACCTTTTTTATATATCTGATATAGCTGAAGAATCGCCTATGAAAAATTTTTTAGAAGATTGGTTGCTCGACTCTAGAAAAAGTTTGTCAGATGCCAACTATAAGTATGAAATAATTAATTCTCTTAATAAGGATAATGGTGTCTCTAAGAACTATATTTATAATAAATACAATATCCCTTCTGTAACTTATGAAGTTTCTGATAATGAAGATAGGGATGTAATTCAACAATCGTCATCTATATTAGCAATAAACTTAATGGAATTACTTCTTAAGGTTAAATAATTTAAATTTTAGTATAATGGCGGAGAGGAAGGGATTCGAACCCCCGAGACGGTTACCCGCCTACACGCTTTCCAAGCGTGCGCCTTCGACCACTCGGCCACCTCTCCTTAATTTAATATACTACAATTAATTTTCATCAAACTTAAGTGCAGAAATGAATGCTTCTTGAGGAATATTTACTCTTCCAAATTCTCGCATTCTTTTTTTACCTTTCTTTTGTTTTTCTAAAAGTTTCTTTTTACGAGTAACGTCGCCACCATACAATTTCTCCGTTACATCTTTTCTAAAAGGAGGTATTGTTTCTCTAGCAACAACTCTTGCTCCTATAGCAGCTTGAACAGGAACTTTAAATTGGTGTCTTGGAATTAATTCTTTTAATTTTTTACACATAGCTCTACCACGCATATCAGCTCTTTCGGCATGAACAATAATAGATAGTGCGTCGACAATCTCTGAATTTACTAGAATTGTCATTTTTACTAACTTTTCAGCTTTGTAAGAGTCCATTTGCCAGTCAAAACTAGCATAGCCACTTGAGATTGATTTGAGACGGTCATAAAAATCAAAAACAACTTCGTTTAGCGGAAGATCATAAATAACCATTGCTCTATTTCCAGCATATGTAAGTTCAACTTGATTTCCTCGCCTATCTTCACATAACTTTAGCACAGCACCTAAGTATTCATCTGGAACTAATATTGTTGCCTTAATCCATGGCTCTTCAATATAATTAATCAAACTAGGGTCTGGCATATCAGCAGGATTATGAAGGTCTATACAAACTCCATCATTTAAATATATTTTATAAATTACACTTGGAGCAGTTGTTATTAAGTCTATATCAAATTCTCTTTCAATTCTTTCTCGAACAATCTCTAAATGGAGGAGTCCAAGAAAGCCGCATCTAAAACCAAAACCAAGAGCTGCTGAATTTTCTGTTTCATGCTGAAAGCTTGAATCATTTAAGCTTAATTTTTCTATAGATTCTCTAAGGTCTTCAAATTCTCCACTATCAACAGGAAATAAACCACAAAAAACAGATGGTTGTGAAGGTCTGAAGCCTTTTAGGGTATCTTTACATGGTTTTTTATCATCAGTAATTGTATCCCCAATTTGTGTATCTGAAACCGTCTTTATCCCAGCTATTATATAGCCTAATTCCCCAGGTCCTAATTTATCAACTGATACTTTTTTAGGGGTAAAAATTCCAATATCATCAATCTCATAAGTGCTATTTGTTCCTAGCATTTTAATTTTCTGACCCTTGGTCAAGTTTCCATTAATAACCCTAACTAAAACAACTACACCAAGGTATGAGTCATACCAACTATCAACTAAGAGTGCTTTTGTAGGTTCATCATCGGAACCAATCGGTGGCTTTAATCTACTTATTAAGGCTTCGAAAATATCATCTATACCTTCACCTGTCTTTGCGGATACAAAGATAGCATCCGAAGCATCAATTCCAATTACATCCTCTATTTGCCGGCAAACTTTTTCTGGTTCTGCAGCTGGAAGATCTATCTTGTTTATTATGGGAATGATTTCATGATCTAACTCTATAGCCTGATAAACGTTTGCAAGAGTTTGAGCTTCTACACCTTGTGTTGAATCAACAACTAAAATTGATCCTTCGCAAGCAGATAGCGAGCGACTTACCTCATAAGCAAAATCAACGTGACCAGGAGTATCAATAAGGTTTAATTGGTAAATTTCATTATTTTTTGATTTGTACTCAAGTCTAACAGTTTGAGCTTTGATTGTGATACCCCTTTCACGCTCAATATCCATAGTATCAAGAACTTGCTCTTTCATTTCTCTTTCTGTCAGACCATCGCAACTTTGTATGAGTCTGTCAGCCAGTGTTGATTTTCCATGATCAATATGAGCGATTATTGAGAAATTACGAATATTTTTAATATCTGTCATTGAAGAAGGTATATCATAAAAAAAAATTAAAACTAGCTACGCAATTTTCCTTTAGTTTTATCCTCAACAGACTTAATAATTTTTTTTGAAATACTTTCTATTTGCTCATCAGTCAAAGTAACTTCTTTTGGCTGAATAATAACTTCAATGGCTATAGATTTCTCATTTTCACCAAGGAATTGATCAAAAATTTTAACATCTTTAATAAAGCTTTGGTCACTTTGCTTGGCAGCATTAATGATTGTTTGTGCTTCAGTATCACTTGAAACTACAAAAGAAAAATCTCTTTTTAAGGGTTGTAGGTTTGAGATTTCTGGAGCTATTTTTAGATTTGATTTAATTTTTTGTTTGTTTATTGAATCGATATAAATTTCAAAAGCTACTGCGATCTTAAAATCTTTAGTTTTGATAATTTTTGGATGTAATTCACCAAAAGATGCCAAAATATCCCCTCCACCTGTAACAATTTGACCAGAGCGTCCAGGGTGGTAGTGATCTGGAGCTGTGCGTTCTACCTTATGACTCTCTAGATTTAAATTTAATAGCTCAAGAACTGAAATTACATCTTCCTTGGCATCAAAAACACTTACTTTTTGAAATCCTTGCCAGTCTTTTCCTGAACCCTCACTTCTGTGGGTTCCGATTCTTAATCCAGAAGCAATTATAATTTGCTCATCTTGTTCTACTCCTAGAAAACCCGGACCTACTTCGAAAATACCAATATCTGTATATCCTTTTTTGAAATTTTCATCCGCAATACTTACTAAAGAGGCTAAAGGAGTCGGACGCATTTCAGATAATTCGTCTGAGATCGGATTTACTATTTTTAGGCTACTACTACCACCTCCAAAATTTATAGATTCTTTATTATTAATAAAGGAGTAAGATATTGTTTCCATAAGACCTTTAGAAGCAATAGATCTTTTAATCATCTTAATTTGTTTTTGTTTTTTTGTTAAGATGGGTTTAGTGGGTTGATCTAGATTTAATAAAGGTTCCGATTCAATATTGTCTAAACCAAAAATTCTAACAATTTCTTCAACAAGATCTGCTTCCCCATAAATATCAGGCCTCCAAGAAGGGACAACCACATTCCATGAGTTTGATATATCAAAGCCAAGTGATTCAAGTATTTTAACTATTTTATCATTCGGGATTTCTATACCTGTAAGTTTGTTTACAAGTTTAGGGTCGAATTTTATTTTTTTTGGCTGGAACTTCAAATTATCAACTAGAGAAATTTCTCCTGCTTCTCCACCGCATAAATCCAATATCATTTGAGTTGCTAGATTTAGACCTTCAATAACATATTGAGGATCCACACCTCTTTCAAATCTATACCTAGAGTCTGAAATAATATTTAATGCGCGTCCAGATAAAGCAGTTTTTATAGGATCAAAATAAGCAGATTCTATAAAAACGTCATTTGTTTCAATTGTTGATCCAGACTCATTTCCTCCCATAATACCGCCAATTCCCAGAACTTTTTCATTATCAGCGATTACGCATATTCCAGGTTTTAACTCATAATCCTTACCATCAAGCGCTAAAATTTTTTCACCGACTTTTGCGTCTCTGGCTCCAATCTTATTATTAATTTTATTTGCATCATAAACATGAAGAGGTCTTCCTCTATCAAAATTAATAAAGTTAGTAATATCAACAAGACAATTAATAGATTTTATTCCTATTGATTCAAGGCGCTTTACTAACCAGTCTGGACTCTGATTATTGGTAATATTTTTTATTAATCTTCCGGCAAATATTGTACATCCTTCAAAATTATTTTCGGTATCTATGAAAACTGGTAAATTTTCTTTTGAGGTACTAATCTTGATTTGCTTCTCTTTAATTAGCTCACCTAATCCTGCCGCAGCAAGGTCTCGTGCTATACCTCTTATCCCAAGGCAGTCTGGCCTATTAGGAGTTATTGCAATTTCTACATAAGTATCATTTATATCTAAAGCCTTAGAAATAGACGTTCCCGGACTGATCTGATCTGATAGTTCTGTTATACCTTCTGAATCATCACCTAAATTAAGTTCTTTTTCAGAACACAGCATTCCTGAAGATTCAATGCCTCTTATTTTTGCTTTTTTTAATTTCATACCTGATGCAGGTATTGTACTTCCAACAGGCGCATAAATTGTAGTAAGGCCTTCTTTTGCATTTTTTGCACCACAAACAATCTCTATTTCTTCAGTTCCTGTATCAATTAAACAAAGCTGAAGTCTATCTGCATCTGGATGAGGTTTTGTTGATATAATTTTTGCTGCAATAAAGCCATTTAAAGCTTCAGATGGGTTGTATGAACTTTCAACCTCAAGTCCAATATTAGTTAGTTTTTTTAAAATGGTTTCTATATCTGAATTTGTTTCAAGATGTTGTTTTAACCAAGACAAAGTAAATTTCATTTTTTCAGACCTCTTGAAAGGGTAGGTATATCAAGAAATGAGAAGCCATAATGATTCAGCCATCTAACATCACCATTAAAAAATGTTCTTAGGTCAGGTATTCCATATTTTAGCTGAGCGAGTCGATCAACACCAAGACCAAATGCAAAGCCTTGGTATTTTGTGGGATCGATATTTGCTGACTTCAATACTTCACTATGAATCATTCCAGCGCCTGCAACTTCAAGCCAATCGGACCCTTCACCAACCTTAAGAACTGAGCCAGACCTGTCGCACAAAACATCGACCTCTAATGAAGGCTCTGTAAATGGGAAATAACTCGGTCTCAATTGGATTTCGATACTATCCAATTCAAAAAAAGATTTAAAAAATGTTTCTAGAGTCCATTTTAAATGACCAAGATGAGTTTTTTCGTCTACTACCAAACCTTCAATCTGATGAAACATTGGAGTATGAGTTTGATCGGAATCGCATCTGTAAGTTCTCCCTGGCGAGATAAATTTAAAAGGGGGCTCTCCTTTTTCCATAGTTCTAACTTGAACAGGACTTGTATGAGTCCTTAATACAAGACTTTCATCGTTATCATTTTTATCTGGCATATAAAATGTATCATGCATTTGTCTTGCCGGGTGTGACTCTGGAATGTTAAGAGCATTAAAATTGTAATGTTCAGTTTCTATGTCTGGTCCCTCGGCTATTTGATACCCAAGAGATCCAAAAATTTCTGATATTTCGTCCATCACTTGTGATACAGGGTGGATTTTACCTGTTTTAGCTGACTGAGATTGAACCGGAAGACTTACATCAACTTTTTCTTTGAGTAATCTATTGTTTAATTCAGTATTTTCTAATTCTTCTTTTTTTTCAGAAATAGAATTTGATACATTATTTTTGAGCTTGTTAAGAGTGGATCCCTTTTCTTTCTTTTCTTCAGGACTTAAAAGGCTGAGGTCTTTCATTAATAATGAAATACGACCTTTCTTACCTAGTTCGCCAACACGAATTGCCTCAAGTCCATCTTGATCCTTAACAGACTTTACTTCCTCTAAAATTTCTTTTTCTAATATTACAAGGTCAATCATAAGTTTCATCCAAGAACTAAAAGCGCTTCAAAAATAAAGCTTAACACAAATTTAGTTTTATTTTAATGAAGCTTGAGCTTTTTCCACTAACTTTTGAAAACTTACTGCATCGGATATAGCTAATTCAGCTAGAACTTTTCTATCAATCTCAATTCCTGCTTTAGAAAGACCATTGATGAATTGTCCATAAGTTGAACCATTTAATCTTGCAGCTGCATTTATCCTTTGAATCCATAGCGATCTAAAGTTTCTTTTTCGAACCTTCCTATCTCGATATGCATATTGACCAGCTTTTTCGACTGCTTGGTTAGCAATTCTGAAAGTATTTTTTCTTCTACCCCAATAGCCTTTAGCACTTTTTATTATCTTTCTATGTCTAGCGTGACTTGCTGGACCACCTTTTACACGAGCCATCTATATCTCCTTATGCGTAAGGCAGGAATTTTTTAACTATCCTGCTGTCAGAATCGGAGAGGACAGTAGTTCCTCGTTTATTCCGGATTTGTTTTGGAGTTCTTTTAATCATTCCATGCCTTTTGCCGGCTTGGGCACGACTAACTTTACCTGAAGCTGTAACTTTGAAGCGTTTTTTTGCTCCACTCTTTGTCTTTAACTTGGGCATTTTGCATTCTCCTGTATTTAATTATCATTAAGGAATAAGCTTTTTAGATAAACACGGCATGCCCTGCCGGATCATCTAAGGGTGGTTTATATTACTTTTGAAATTAATTCAACTAAAAGAAGCTTTATCTGGGTGCTAAAACCATAATCATTTGCCTACCTTCAAATTTGGGCTCCATCTCTACTTTGGCAATTTGATCAATTTCTTCCTTAACTTTCTGTAAAAGAGAAGCCCCTCTATCTTGATGGGCCATTTCTCTTCCTCGAAACCTTAAGGTAACCTTAACTTTATCTCCTTCAGAAAGAAATTTTTGTACACTTCTCATTTTAACCTGATAGTCATGAACATCAATATTGGGACGAAGTTTGATTTCTTTAATCGCAATAGTTTTTTGCTTCTTTTTTGCTTGATTGGCTTTTTTTTGACTTTCAAATTTATATTTCCCATAGTCCATTACCTTACAAACAGGCGGATTTGTCTTGGGTGATATTTCTACAAGGTCTAATCCTTGTTCTTTAGATACTTCAATTGCTTGAGGGGTTGGTACGTTACCTTTTTTCTCACCAGAAGCATCTATTAATAATACTTCTTCTGCGGTAATTTGTTCATTGACCCGCGGTCCTTTGGAGGAAGGCGGTGTCTGGCTATGTTGTCTACTTATGGAAACTTCTCCTTATTAATAAATTATGACCTTAAGATTGCTTTCTATGTAAATCATGTCAAGAAATTCATTTAGAAATTAACAATCGATTATAGACTTCTAATGTTTTTTTACACATACTTTCAAGAGAAAAATTATTTTTTACATTTAAAATACTTCGTTTTTGCATATCTTGGATTTCTTTATTTTCCATATTTAATGCTATTTTTATTTTATCAGCAAGTGATACACTATCGTTTGGTATTGCTTTAAAACCTGTATAATTTTCGCCACTTTTTATAGTATCTTTTACAGCACCAGCATTGCATGCGATTATCGTTTTTCCTGATGCTTGTGCTTCTATGGGGATTCTTCCAAAAGGTTCTGGCTCGATAGAAGGAGATAAGATCAGATCAGCTGCCTGGTAGGCCAAAGGCATATTTTCAACTAGTCCAATTAATTTTATTTTTTCATCAAGGGAATAAGATGCAATTAACTTATTTAAATTATGAATATATTTTTCGCTATTCTTTTGCTCTCCAGCAAAAAGACATACAATATCTTTAAAAAAGTTTTCTTCTTTTAGCAGATTAATCGCTTGAATAGTAACTTCGTGACCTTTCCATTTAGTTAATCTTGCTGGAAGAAGGATTATAATTTTTTTTTCATCAAAGATTTTCCAATCTTCTTTTATTTTTGTTACTTCTCGGCTGGTAAAATTTGATTCTTTGAAATTATTAATATCTACACCCCTTGGTATAATATCAATTTTACTTTTATCTATGCCATATATTTTACTAATATTTTCTGCTGTATATTTTGAGTTTGCTATTAGTGCATCCCCTCTATGCATAATGGAGTTATATTTCTTTTTAAACCAAGATGTTTTATTGACATGTCCGTGCCATGTTGTGAGTATTGGTATATTTAAATATTTTGCTGCATAAATTGCTGACCAAGCGGGTCCTCTAGATCTGACATGAATAAGATCAATTTTTTCTTTTTCAAATATTTTCTTTAATTTAAAAATATTCCTTAATATTAAAAAAGGATTTTTTTTATCTATAGGGAATTGAATAATATCTATGTTTAACCTCTTAAGATCTTTGATTAATTTTCCACCACAGGTGAGAACAATCGATGTATGGTTTGTATTTTTTTTTAAAAAAGAGGTTATTTCTAGGACTGTTCTCTCAGCTCCGCCTATTTCCATGTTAGGGATAATTTGTAATATTCTTTTATTTTTATGATTAGAAGTTAAATTTGACATATAAAATAAACCTATGAAAAAAATACATGATACATTAAAAACCGCAAATAATAATTCTATAGCCTATATTTTTGAATATAGCCCCCATAATAAACACAATATTATTTGGTTTGGCGGTTTATTTTCAGACATGAACGGAACTAAGGCTCAAGCTGTTTCTGAATATGCAAAGAAGAATAAAATAAATTTATGTAGGTTTGACTATTCAGGCCACGGCAAGTCATCAAAAATTTTTGAGGATTGTAATATTTCTCAATGGCTTAATGATAGTCTAGCAATCATTGATAAAATTTGCATTGGTCCTCAGATTTTTATTGGCTCTTCTATGGGTGGCTGGCTCTCTTTGTTGGCTGCCCTTAAAAGGCAAGATAGAGTGTTGGGTATTATCCTCTTGGCGCCAGCAGTCGATATGACAGAAAATTTAATGTGGGATAATTTTTCAAAAGAGGAAAAGGATACATTAATTAAAGACGGTTACTTAAGAAGACAGAATGAAGGTTACGATTCTAGTTACAATATAACAAAACAATTAATTACAGATGGAAGGGACCACTTATTACTAAATGGGGCAATTGATTTAAAATGCCCTATAAAGTTTATCCACGGGATGATGGATAAGTCAGTACCTTGGGAATTATCTAATGCTGTTAGTGATTGTTTGGAATCTGATAAAATTGTAAAGATCTTTATAAAAGATGGTGAGCACGGGCTTTCAAGAAAAACTGATTTAAATTATTTATTTTTTTCAATTGATGAAATGATCTCATTAACAAAAATTACTTAATTATAATTCCATTCATTTATTACGTTTATATCTTGCTCTAAGGGCAGAAAATTATTTTTAATCATATTGATTTCTTCCCCTTTTAAAATTTGATTAATTGCCCATACAGCCGCGCCCCTGACAATTGGAGATTTATCACCAAGGTTTCTTTTTATATAGTGTGCAGCACTTTTTGATTTTGAATTGCCCAATGCAATAAGTACATTACGTAAAAATCTGTCCCTACCAATCCTCTTTATTGGCGACTTTGAAAACATTAATCTGAAATTTCTATCGTCCAATAATGATAATTTCTCGAGACTAAAGGATTCTTTATTGTGGTTTGAAGAAAATTTCATTTCATTAGATTCTTTAGCAAACTTATTCCATGGACATATAGCTAAACAGTCATCACATCCATAAATTCTATTACCAATTTTTGATCTTAGATTTATTGGTATTGGACCCTTATGTTCTATTGTAAGATATGATATGCATTTTCTGGCATCAAGTTTATAAGGCTCTGGGAATGCTTGTGTTGGGCATATATCAATACAACTCGTACAATTTCCGCAATGATCTAACTCTTCTTCATCCGTATCAATAACAATATTTGTATATATTGAACCTAGAAATAACCAAGATCCAAATTCCCTTGAAACTAAGTTTGTATGTTTTCCTTGCCAGCCTAACCCAGCTTTTTGGGCAAGAGGTTTTTCCATAACTGGAGCCGTATCAACAAAAACTTTAATTTCAGATTTTATTTCTTGAACAAACCATCGACCTAATTTCTTTAAATTCTTTTTTATAATATCGTGGTAGTCATTTCCTTTGGCATAAACTGATATATTTCCAGTATTTTTCAGTTTAATGCTATCTAAAGGATCATGATCTGGACCATAGTTGACTCCAAGCATTATAATACTTTCAACATCGCTCCATAACTTTTTAGGTGATTTCCTTCTTTCTTTTTTATTTTCTAGCCAATCCATTTCACCATGAAAATTATTAAAAAGAAATTTATCAAAGTAATCTCTGTTTTCTTTGCTAATATTAGGTTTTGTAATTCTAATTACATCAAAGCCAAATTCTTTTGATTTTTCAATTAAACTATTTTTTAAATTTTTTTCTAGTTTTTTTTTAGAAGTCGAGCAAGGCATAATTACCTCTTGGTGGAATACCAACAATTTTATCAGTAAGGATTGATCGAAAGCTTGGCCTACTTTTAATTCTCGAATACCATAACTTAATTTCAGGAAATTTTTCCCATGGAATATCTCCCAAGTAATCTAAGCAAGAAATATGTGATGCCGCAGTTAAATCAGCAAGCTCTATCTTATTAGTTACAAGCCAAAACCTTCTTTCTAGAAGATATTCCATATACTTTAGGTGATTATTCATAGTATTTATCGCCAAACGAATTAATTCAGTATTGGGTAAGCCTCCACCTTTTTCAACTGATATGAACCTTTTTTCAACTCTTTCATTTATTATTATTTTAGTTACTTCTCTATAAAATTTATTATCAAACCAATCAATTAATCTTCTATTTTCTGCTTTAGTTTTAATATCTTGTGGAAGAATATTATCATATTTAAATTCAATATATTCTGTAATCGCATATTGCCCACAAAAAGTAACTTCATCAAAAATCAAAATTGGAACTTCTCCCGAAGGGTTGAGCTTT
>JABHUT010000195.1 GCA_018658685.1 Alphaproteobacteria bacterium | reverse complement strand
CTCAGTCCTAATTTTTTTTGTAAAAGGGAAATTATAAGATAAGAATGCTTCGTATCTATCTTCTTCAACTGTACCTGAGGTATTTAATAAACCTGAATCTGTTTGATTAGAATTGCTATCGAAATAAATCAAATTAAAAGTTCTGTCTAATTCGTTGTATGCACTTTCAAATCCATACTCAAGATAACCACCTTTGCTGCGCTGTTTATTAAAACTTAATCGAATTATTCTCTCACTTTCACTTCTATCGTTTGTTTCAACGATATTATTATAAAAATTTATAGTATCATTTAAAAATGAGGTATCTTTTTGATCCTCATTTTCTTTTGTAAAGACAGCCCTTAACTTAAATGAATTTGCTTTATTGAACTGATGTTCCCAATCACCTCCAAATTCCCAGCCATCATTATTTTCTTTTCTATCCCAATCAATTTTTTCATAAAATGCTTCATTTTTGACATCGGCTGGCAAAAAATATTCTTGAATTTGTGGCGCATTTTCTTTTCCATCAAACCACACCAAGGCATTAATTCTTAATGTATTTTTATTATTGATTTTTGAATTTAAATCTAAGCTTATTCTATTACTAGCCTGGTACTCAATTGTCTCACGCAACCTGTAATAAAGTAGTGATTGTGTTTTATCGACAGTGAATTCATTGTATTTTCTACTATTTAAGTCACCAATTCTTTCTAGTCCTAAAACAATATCAGTTTTTTTTATTTTGGTTGCCCAGGACCCAGTTCCTCTCCAATTACTATCACCTGAAGTCAAAAAACCTAAAGCAGAACTCCATGTACCAGAACCCTTTGACGAACTCCCATCAATGATAATATTTACTATTACTCCATCAGAACGAACATCGAGTCCTGCCTCTGAACCTCTAATTACCTCTATTTTAATTAATGACTCAGCTTTAATTCGCTCTAAGGTTTTAATAATATTATTACTTTTTGAAGATTGTCTCTCTCCATTTATTAAAATTTGTGTTCCAGATGATCCAAAACCTCTCTTTTTATTATTACCACCAGGCTCATAATTCGCTGAAGAATTACCAGAGCTTAAGTTTTCTACACCGGGAATTCTCTTAATAGCGTCTGCAGCATTTGTTATATTAAATTTTTGAAAATAAATTTGGTCGTAGACAATTTTACTATCTTCTTGAGAAAAAATTTCAAAAGGAAGAAAAATTAATACTAAAAAGTAAAAAAAAATTTTATTCTTAAAATTCACAAAAGGTCCTTATGCTCGATTTTCATACCACCCGTGAAAACCATAAGGAATTCTATGAGGTAATTGGGCCGTCGCGACAGGACCATCGTCTACATGCTTAGCATCTAAAATAATTAAATTCGATCTATTTTCTGCAGCATTATACTCGGTCGTAATTAGCCATCCCTCTCCGTCCTTACTGTCTTTTGATTTAGGTGCAAAAACAGGCTCACCTACAGCTCCGCCTTCTGCAGTTGTGTATGATTTTCTCTCACTTTTTTGGTAATCATAGTGAATAACGGAATTTAGTGACATTCCTTTAGGGTGCTTGCCAATATTACCAGCATAATATCCATTCGAATATTTTTGTAATGCAAATCTTTCATCAAACCGAGGAAATTCTCCAGTAATTGTATCTAAGGAGGTTTTAGATAATTTTGATTTATTTAAGTCAATCTCCCATCGTACATGTTTTGCTTCTACACCAGATTGTTTCGGCATTGTACCATCAGCATGAGGAAATAATGGTGGTAGACCAAATTCCATACAATCACTAACTATGGAGCCATTTTCCTCATATGCATTCATATAGTGAAAAACAAATGAAGGATCAGATTCTATCCACACAGCATCTTCTGCTTTCCCGTTTCTTGGCAAAATACATATATGAGTACCTTTTTCAGGCTCCCAAGCGAATGCAGGACCACCATTGATAACTCTTTCAAAATCCCCTGTTAAAGGGAAAACGGGTATTATAATATAATTTTCAGTCGCATAAAAATCATGAACCATTGAAGGGAATGGAGCTTTAATAAGTTCAGATTTTGTAATTTTCCCTTCTTTAGAGACAGCTGTAAATCTTATTGTATCACTAAAAAAACCATCAGCCATATAACCAAAAAATAATAGCTCACCAGTTTTTGGATCAACTTTTGGATGTGCTGTAACTGGGCCTTGTAATTTTCCATTAAATGTATGTGATCCAATAGACTCTAAGGTATCAGGATTAAACTCAAAAGGAGCGTGAGCTTCTTCAAGAGCTAGAAGTTTTCCTGCATGTGAAACAATTGAAGTATTTGCTAATCCATCAGTCTCAAGACCCTGAACTGAGGGATCTGTATCTGTTGGATCCATTCCACTTGGGAATAAAGCTTCCCCGGCTTCCTCTTCTTTTGTCCACTTTACAGTTCTCATCCAGCGATTGAGGTATGAAATTTTTCCGTCATTTATATGAAATGCATGAACCATTCCGTCTCCACCAAACCAATGCGACTTGCCTCCTCTTGGAGGGAATTTTGGATCAGGACCGTTTCTATAATAAGTACCGTTTATTTCTGAAGGAATACTTCCTTCAACAATTAAGTCTCCAATATTGTTTTCCATTCTTAATGGTGCAAAGTTTCCTATAAGGTGATCTTCTTTTGGATATGGTTTGGCCATTTTTATTCTCCGTAATTTTTTATTATTTAATATTTTCATTATAATAATTTATTTTTTACATGTAAAAGGTATTGTTGGTTTATAATTGCTGTGTTGTAATAAATTATATTTTCAATTGGAGGACAATTAAATGAAAGAATGCGTTCAGTTTTATATTAATGGTGAGTGGGTAGATCCTGTTAACCCTCAACACCTTGATGTTATTAATCCTGCTACAGAGGAATCTATTGCTAAAATTGCAATGGGGAATAGCGAGGATGTTAATAAAGCAGTTGCGGCTGCAAAAAATGCTTTTGATAGTTTTTCTCAAACATCTAAAGAAGAAAGATTAGCCCTTATGGGAAAAATTCTTGAAGTATATCAGTCAAGATATGACGAGATTGCTGAAACTATATCATCAGAAATGGGTGCTCCTTTATGGCTTTCAAAAGCAGCGCAAGCTGCAACTGGAGCTGGTCATTTTGCAACATTTATGGAAATTCTCAAAAATTATGATTTCGTAGAAGATAAAGGAACAACAAGACTTCGCAAGGAGCCAGTCGGTGTTTGCGGTCTCATCACTCCTTGGAATTGGCCTATTAATCAAATCGCATGTAAAGTTGCTCCTGCATTAGCAGCGGGCTGCACCATGATTTTAAAACCTTCAGAGGTATCCCCTTTAAATGCTATTTTATTTGCTGAAGTTCTTGATGAAGCAGGAGTACCTGCAGGTGTCTTTAATTTAGTGAATGGTGATGGAATGAATGTTGGTGAAGCAATGTCTTCACATCCAGATATAGATATGATGTCTTTCACTGGATCTACAAGAGCAGGAATTGCTGTAGCTAAAGCATCAGCTGATAGCGTAAAAAGAGTAGCTCAAGAGCTGGGTGGTAAATCAGCAAATATTATTCTTGATGACGCTGACTTTAACAAATCAGTGGCTGGGGGTGTAGGGAGTGTTTTCACCAATTCTGGTCAATCATGTAATGCGCCAACAAGAATGCTTGTTCCTGCTGATAGACAAGAAGAAGCTGTTGCAATAGCAAAGGCAACTGCTGAAGCAACTGTCGTTGGAAACCCTATAGATGTTGCTCCGGGCGGAATGGGTCCTGTTGTAAGCGAAGTTCAATTTAATAAAATTCAAGGACTTATTGAAAAGGGTATAGAGGAAGGCGCAACACTTGTAGCAGGAGGCCCAGGCAAACCTGAAGGTTTAAATGCTGGCTATTTTGTTAAACCTACTGTTTTCTCTGATGTTAGTAATGATATGACCATTGCGAGGGAAGAAATTTTTGGGCCTGTACTTTCAATTCTGCCTTATAAAGACGAGGATGACGCCCTCTCTATAGCTAATGATACTGAGTATGGATTATCTGGATATGTTTCTGGTAGCCAAGAGAAAGCTCAAAAATTTGCTGAAAAAATTCGTTCAGGAAATGTTCACGTTAATGGAGCGGGGCCCGATTTTACAGCTCCATTTGGCGGATATAAAAAATCAGGAAATGGAAGAGAATGGGGTGAGTTAGGTTTTGAAGAGTTTTTAGAAATAAAAGCTATTTTAGGTTATAACGTTGCTCAATAATTAATAGAATAAGATATATTTAAAAGGCTGTATTTATACAGCCTTTTTTATTGCCTAAAGTTTTGGCGGTTTAATTTTAAGGGTTGGGTATAGAGTGATATTCTCATTATTCTTAAACTCAAGCAATACCTCAATTTTATCACCTAATTTCAATCCTTTATCTAATCCTGAAAGCATAATATGAAAGCTACCAGGCTTTAGAGATAAGTTTTTATTTTCAGGAATTTTAATGCCCATCATAAGGTGTTTCATGGAGGTAATATTATCTTTTCTTTGTGTTTCATGAAGCATGACAGATTTAGCGTTTGGAGATGAAGCGCGAATTAGAATATCAGATTCAGAATGAGAGTTTTGAATATCGAAGTATAAAGCTCCCATTCCATTTGGAACTAACCTAGCCCAAGAATTACTAACCTCTATATGAGCACTTACATTTTGCGAGGAAATAAATAAGAAGAAGGTAAAAAGAAAAATTAACCTCTTCATTTTAATTAACCGGAAGAATACTTTCTATTGCTTTGATAATTTTTCCAGCATTTGGTTTTGTCATCATAGAGTATATATTTTTGTAAGATCCATCAGGTGCGATTAAATATTTATAAAAATTCCACTTTGGTTCCTGTCCAGATTGAGAATTCGCCCAAACATAAAATGGATGAACATCCTTACCAGTAACATTAACTTTAGATGTCATAGGAAAATCAATACCAAATGTTGTTTCACAGAACTCTTTGATTTCACCATCACTTCCTGGCTCTTGGCCTTTAAAGTTATTAGATGGAACACCAATAACAACTAAACCCTTATCTTTATATTCTTCCCACAAACTTTGTAAGCCTTCATATTGACCAGTAAATCCACATAATGATGCTGTATTTACAACTAAGAGAGCTTTCCCCTTATATTGAGATAAATCCATTTGGCTTCCATCTATTGATTCAAAACTGAAAGAAAATGCACTTGTTCCATCAGGGTAGGTTGCAGCGAGAGTGTTACCTTGATTAAAGCCTAAGAACATTAAAAGTGTTAATAATAATTTTTTCATCTACTTACCTATTAAGTTTATTGAAATCCTTGGAATTATTTTTTTCCATTTTAGCTTTTTATTTTAAATCGTAGCAATAAGATTAAATCACGATATTTATTTTTGTCATTAATGACTTTTTATCTACCTTTAATGACTTTGTAAAATCAAATATTCAATTTTAGGTGCGATATTTTAGCTTCGTTTAATTCATTATCTTATGACTTGAGTAGTATATTTTCTGGTCTATAATTAACTTATTAATAAGAATAAATTCAAGAGGCCAAATAAATGGATTTAAATGCAGGACCTGAATATGTGTCTTTTAGAAAAGAAGTAACAAACTTCCTTAGTGAAAATATCCATATGGCTGGCAAGGCAAGAACACCTGTTAGGCCTAGTAAGCAAGAGCTTGAGTGGCAAAAAAAATTAATTGATAAGGGTTATGCTGCTAGAACCATACCCCAAGAATATGGAGGTTTTGGAGCAGATTCAGATGTTTTAAAATCAAGAATTATTGCTGAAGAGTTTAGTCAATCAAGTATCCCTTTAGGAATGGCTAATCAAGGTATTTCAATGCTTGTTCCTACTCTTTTGGAGCTAGGGACTGACGAACAAAAGAAATCTTGGATCTCCAAAACTATCAGTGGAGAAGTTATATGGTGTCAGGGTTATTCTGAACCTGGGTCGGGATCTGATTTAGCATCTTTACAAACTAAGGCTGTTGATGATGGGGATGATTTTGTAGTTAATGGTCAAAAAATATGGACATCGGGAGCTCAAATGTCAGATATGATGTTTTGTCTTGTAAGAACCGAGCCTGATGCGCCAAAACATAAAGGTATTTCATACCTTTTAATTGATATGAAAACTCCTGGTATTGAAGTTAGGCCATTAATGACAATGACTGGTCATGCAGAATTTAATGAAGTGTTTTTTACTGATGTCAGAGTTCCTAAGTCACAAATTGTTGGAAAAAGGGGTGAGGGCTGGTATGTTGCTAATGCTACCTTAACTCATGAAAGAGGAATGCTTGGTGATCCTAATCAATCTGCAACAAGATTAAAAGAAATTATAGATTTAATGCAGGAAGAAACATTCAATGGGGAAAAACTTATTGATAATCCTGTTTATTTAGACCGTCTTATGAAGCTTCAGGCTAGAGTATTAAGTATGTCATTTAATAGCTTAAGACTATTAACAGCTTCTCATAAAAAATCAGATGCTAAAATGGCAAAGCTTATAGTTAAGTTAAATGGGTGCCAGCTCAATCATGATCTTGCCGGATTTGCAATTGATTTACTTGGTGAACTTGGAACAATATACGGAAAAAGCAATCACGATCATGGCTCAGGAAAATGGCAATGGAAGTTTATGTTTGACCTCGGTCTTATAATTGGTGGTGGAACAGCTCAAATTCAAAAAAATATTATTAGTGAATCTGGATTAGGAATGCCTAGAGAGCCAAAGCCTATCCTTGAAGGAAAAAAATAATGGAATTTGCCTTATCTGAAGAGCAGGAAATTTTATCTGATAGCGTAAAAAAAATGCTTAGTGAAAATATTGATATAGACCTTTTAAGAAATCATTCTAAGGGCGATGAGGGTATACGTGAAAATATTAGAGAAATAGTAGTTGAAATGGGACTCCCTGGTATTCTAATCTCTGAGGAATATGGCGGTTCCGGTCTTGGTATATTGGAGGCTTCTTTAATAGCTGAAGAATTTGGCAGGTATGCTGTGCCAACACCTTGGATCGGCAACTCAGTAATGGCTCCGACAGCATTAGCATTCAAAAAAGGAAATAATTTAGCAGAAAAATGGCTTCCATTAATTGCATCTGGAGAAATAACTGCATGCGTTGCTCTTACGGAGGCTGTTGGAAAAAGAAGTAATACTGGATTAGAGTTAAATAACTCAAAAGTTTCAGGAACGAGCATTTTTGCAATAGATGGTGAATTAAATCCTAGGATTATTATAACGGCTGTAGACCAAGAACTTATCCTTATAGATACTGAAAATACAGGAGTTACAATTTGTGAAATTCCAACTATAGATTCAACTCGACCTGTTGTTGAAATTATATTTGACTCAGTAGATATTGAAATAATACCTGGTGGAGAAAAAGCTATTCAAAAAACGATAAATGTAGGCCGAGTTCTTTTGGCAGCAGATATATTAGGCGCTAGCTCAAATATGATTGAAAAGGCTGTTGAATACTCTCTTGAACGAAAACAATTTAATCGAGTTATTGGCTCCTTTCAGGCTGTTAAGCACATGTGTGCTGAAATGGCTGCAGATCTTGAGCCTTGCCGATCTTTACTTTGGTATGCTGCTTATGCTCAAGATAATATTGATGAAGAAGCAGACCTTTTATCTTGTCATGCCAAAGCACATTTGTCCGAGATTGGACAAGATGTTGCAAGGGTTTCAACTCAAGTCTTTGGTGGAATGGGTTTTACCGATCTTTTAGGTATGCATTATTGGTTTAAAAGAATAGGTTTAAGTCGACAAATACTTGGTGGTCCTGAAAAGGTCAGACAAGAAGCAGCTAAAATTCAAGGATTTTTATCTTAAATCTTGGGAGGATTTAACTTATGAAGAAACTAGTACTTTCATTTTTCTTATTAATTTTTGCCAGCGGAATTTATTTTGCTGGAGGTCTTTATTACGGTTGGATTGGAAAGTTAGAGCAGGTTGGATCTATCCAAGGAGAAATAATTCCCGATAGAATAATTTCTCAAAGAACAAAAATACAAAATGATGCCTCGAAAAATTTAGGAGTTAAAGAGCCCAAGCAGATTCTTTTTGGTGACCTGCACGTACACACAACATTTTCTACTGATGCCTTTATGTGGACATTACCAATGTTAAATGGCTCAGGTTCTGCTCCAATGTCTGATGCTTGTGATTATGCTCGATATTGCTCAGGAATTGATTTTTGGGCTACTACTGATCATGCTGAGGCATCATCACCTAGAAAATGGAAACAAACTAAAGAACTTATTCGTCAATGTTCCTTTGCTTCTAATAAAGAAGAAAGTACAGATGTTATTTCATTTATTGGATTTGAATGGACGCAGGTTGGGGCTACGCCATCTGAACATTATGGTCATAAGAATGTTATTTTTAGAGATCTTGAGGATGAAAATGTAGCTAAGAGACCTATTGCAGCGTCTGGAGTGGCAGTTAATGCTCTAAGAAATAGTACATCAAATAATTTTCAATTATTGGGTTTTTTAGATCTTAAGAATTTTCAAGAATATGCAAATCTTCAAGCTTTCTTAAAAGAGGCTAGAGAGGCTCCATCTTGTGACGCAAGTCTACCTTCAAATGAATTACCAGATGATTGTTTTGAGGAAGCAAGAGATCCAGGTGAGTTAGTGAGGCGTCTCGAAGAACAATCCCTGAGACCTATTATTATACCGCATGGTTCATCTTGGGGTTTTTATACGCCTCCAACTACGTCATGGGATAAGCAACTTAAAAAAGAAATGCGACCGGAGGCCTTTCCTATAATAGAGGTTATGTCTGGACATGGTAATTCTGAAGAATTTAGACCTTATCGACAAGTTATTGGTGATATTGAAAATCCAACATGCCCTATGCCAACTGATACTTTCCTTCCTTCATGCTGGAGGGCAGGTCAAATTATAGAAGCAAGATGTTTAAGTGAAGGGTTAGGTAAAGAGGAGTGTTCTCTTAGGGCTGAAAAAGCAAGGGAAGTAACAGCAAATTTAGGAGTTGGTTTTCACTTAGCTGTTCCTGGAGAAAATTCTGAGGATTATCTTAATTCTGGACAGTGCCAAGACTGTTTTTTACCTGCATTTAACCATAATCCAACTACTTCAGTTCAATATGGACTAGCAATTACAAATTTTGAATCAAAAGAACCACAAAATTTCAATTGGGGCTTTATATCGGCTTCAGACAACCACAGAGCCCGACCTGGAACTGGCTATAAACCAGTAGATCGAAAATTAACAACAGAAGCTGCTGGAGCTCGAAGTGAATTTTACAGAGGTTATTTATTACCAAGCGAAGAACCAAAAAATTCATTTATTACAGAAATTAGCCGTGAAGAACTATTAAACACTAATGCTGGTTTTCAATTAACTGAGCTTGAGCGTCAGCAAAGTTTTTGGACTCAAGGTGGTCTTGCGGCCGTTCATTCTGAGGGAAGAAATAGAAATGCTATTTGGGATGCTATGGAAAAGAAAGAAATTTATGGGACATCTGGTCCAAGAATACTTTTATGGTTTGATGAAATTTCTGGACCTGAGTTAAATCCAATGGGTTCAACCTTAGAGAAATCTGAGAATCCAAAATTTAATGTAAAAGCTGTAGGTGCTTTTAAACAAAAAGCTGGATGTGAAGATTATGCTATGGATGGATTACCAGCTGAAAAAATTGATACTTTATGTGGTGGAGAATGCTATAATCCTTCATCAGAAAGATTGAAAATTTCTCGTATTGAAGTAGTAAAAATCACACCCCAAATAAATGAAAATGAAGAAGTGGAAGACTTAATACAAGACCCATGGATGGTTTTACCTTGTGATGGCGGGGATGGCTGCGAAGTTAATTTTGAAGATCCTGACTTTATTAATGATGGTAGAAAATCAATTTATTATGTAAGAGCTATTCAAGAACCAACAGATACAATAAATGGTGATTCACTCAGGTGTACATTTGATGCAGAAGGTAATTGTGTTGAAGTAAACCCATGTTGGGGAGATTATAGGGTTGATTCTAGTGACCAGTGTTTATCAAAAGAAGAACACAGGGCTTGGTCATCTCCAATCTATATTTCTAAAAACTGAGATTAGTAATGAAAAAAAGTATATTTCTTTTTTCAGGGATAACGGCTGGTCTGATTTTTATTTTTTTAGGGATATTTGATAATCAAAAATTAGATAAGACCCAATCCAATATTGTTGCTTTAGTTAATGATCATCCGATTCTGCAATCCGATCTTGATCTTGCGCTAAGTGCCTTGGCCATGAATAAAGAAAATTCTATTACTCCCGAACAAGTAAGGTTGGTTTTAGACCGTTTAATTGATGAACAGCTTTTACTTCAAAGGGGAGTAGAATTAAATCTGCCTCAAAACTCTAACCCTGTTCGCAAAATGATTATAAACTCAATGATAGATAGTATTTTATCAGAAAATAATGATTTTCAGATAACTGATGAGGTTTTGATTAAATTTTATAATGAAAATATCGCCTTCTTTTTGCCTCCAAAGGAGTTAAGATTAAAAAAAATCTTTGTAAAATTTGATAATACGGCAAAAGACGATACTAGATTAGATTCTATCCGTGAAATGTTAATTAATGGAGAAGATTTTGATGAGGTTTCTCTTAAGGAGGGGGATAAATTTTTACCTGAAATCCCAGATACCTATCTTCCTGAGAGAAAACTTTTAGATTATTTAGATCCAGTTTTAGTAAAAAATGCTTTCAATCTAAAGGATGGACAAATAACCAGTGAGATAGAGACAAGCAATGGCTATAACTTTCTGTATCTCGTTGACTCAAAGAAAGGTGAACCACTTCCTTTTTCTGATATGAACGAAAAAGTTAAAGCTGAGTATATAAGACGATCTGATGAAACCGCTTTAACGAATTATCTTGAATGGTTGAGGCAAAGATACAACGTTATTTATGATGAGAAATTTGATGAATAAAATAAAATTATCTTTTGTTTTTCTTGTTTTAATTTTTAGCTCTTTTAACTTAAATGCGCATCAAATTAGTCAGTCATTTTCAAATTGGACTGTTGAAAATGAAAACATAATGGCAGTTTTTTCTGTAACATCTCGACAGGTTACCCTTTTACCTGTTCTTGATGGATATTCAGATAATCTAAGCGAGCAACTTACCAAGCACCTTAAGAAAAATATAAAGGTATTCATAAATGAAAAAGAATGTGACCTCGCCAAAGATATTCCAACAAAAATAACAGATGAGAGTTCTCTCAAATCCTTGTTAAATTTTAAATGTTCTGAAAATACAGGGATTATGAGAATAGAAAATAATTCGTTTTTTTCAGTTTCGGCTGGCCATATTCATTTTGCACGTATTCGTATTGGAGAAAATGATTGGCAAGAGACGATTTTTACTTCTACACAAAAAGATGCAAGCTTTTCACTTTCATCAGGTAAAAATCAAAGAAGCGCATTACAAATTTTCTTTGATTATATTAAACTTGGATTTGAGCATATTTTATCCGGATATGATCACTTAGCTTTTCTATTGGCTCTTTTGCTTATTACAATAAGATTAAAAAAGGTCTTACTGACTGTTACAGGTTTTACTCTAGGTCATTCTATTACACTGGCTCTAGCTGCTCTTGGATTAATTCAACCATCTACAGAAGCTATTGAGGCTTTAATAGGGTTTACAATTTTACTTGTAGCAAGTGAGTCACTAATTTTAGATGATAAAAGTCAAAATTCTTTCACCATAGGATCTTTTAGCTTCTTATTAATTCTCTTTATTCTTTCAATTCTATTTGGAGGGATCATTTCGCCTTTAACTTGGCTTGGTTTAATTATATTTACTTTTAGTTATTCAATGCTTGTACAAACAAAGAGTGATGCAGAGTATTATAACCCTGGCCTAACATTAATATTCGGATTAATTCATGGTTTTGGCTTTGCGAGCGTTCTTATTGACCTTGGTTTGCCCAAAGATAAAACAGTTACAGCACTTCTGGGTTTTAATTTAGGTGTTGAGTTTGGTCAGATTTTAGTAGTTCTACTTGCGATAGTTATACTTTACATGCTAGGGAAATCATCTTTAATTAAGTATAAAGACTATTTATTTAACTTTACGGCAATTATTTTAATTGCTTTGGGTACATTTTGGTTTATTGGAAGAGCTTTTAGTCTCCAATAAGTAGAGAGTTTAAAATGAGAGCAGAGAAAGTAATATTACAATTTAGTTGCCCGGATAAACCCGGTATACTTGCTGCTGTGACTCAATTTTTATCTAAGAACGATGCCTTTATGACCGAGGTTTCATCTTTTAGTGCGAATGATACAAACCGTTTTTTTAATCGTATTGCTTTTCAAAAAAATGACTCTAAGGCTTTTGATCTCGAAGATTTTGAAAGTAGGTTCTTAAAAGATTTAAAAGAATTTGATATTGATTGTAATTTTTATAATGCCGAAGTTCCATGCAGAACAGTTATTGCAGTGAGCAAATATAGTCATTGTTTGAATGATATTATTCATAGGTGGGAAATTGATGCACTGCCAATAGACATTAAAGCCATTATCTCTAACCATGATGATGCTCGAAGTTTCTCGGAGTGGAATAAAATTCCTTATCATTATTTACCAGTTTCTTCCGAAACAAAGAAAGATCAAGAAAAACTCTTTAAAGATATAATTAGAGATAATGATGCAGAATTAGTTATTCTAGCGAGATATATGCAAATTCTTTCACCTGAATTTCTAAGTGGGTTAAAGTCTGATTGTATTAATATTCATCATTCCTTTCTTCCAGGCTTTAAGGGGGCTAAACCTTACCACCAAGCTCATGAGAGAGGTGTGAAAATTATCGGTGCTACTGCTCATTACGTTACAGACGATTTAGATGAGGGTCCAATTATAGAACAGGATATTCGAAGAGTTGATCACAGTACATCTCCAGAGAGCATGCAACAGAGTGGTTATGATATTGAGTCGTCCGTTCTTTTAAGGGCTGTCCGACTTTATTCAGAAAGACGTATTATGCTCAATGGTATAAAAACTGTAGTCTTTAATTAATCAATAATAATTCTAGTCTGGATAAGAGTCTGGGGATTGGAACTTATAACCTTCTTTTTCTAATAATTTTGCAAGCCCTATAGTCTTAAGATCACCATATTGTGGACCTATTATTTGTATTCCAATTGGTAGTCCTTTTTTACTAAGACCAGTAGGTATAACTGTTGAAGGAAGATAGCTTGCAATAGCTAATCCTGCCCAAAAAATTTGCTCAAAATACGGTCTTTCATCATTATCAACCATAATAGTTCTATCCCCAAAGGCGCTATGATCATGCTCTATGGCATCAGTAGCCATTATAGGAGCAATAACTGCATCATATTCTTTAAAAAATTCGTGCCAAGCCCATCGTAGATGCGTTCTTTTTTCATTTGCCATATTGTAATCACGCAAAGACGATAATTGTTTTTTTAATGTGTAGGCAGATTGGCTATCATGGGTTGGGTCTAGGGTAGTTGATTTATTGTTATCAAAAGATTCTATTTTTTCGAGTTTATCTAATAATTTTTGATAATCTTCTTCGGAACTTCTAGAGGCCATAGTGGGATGAAGAAGTGAAGCATATGTATCCATAGATTCTATAAAATCAAAATCAGGTTTTGCTTCAAAATCTACAATACCTTTATTTTTGATAATTGTTTCGGCGATATTATTTACACGACTTTGTGTTTCTTGATTGACTGGTGCAAAATCTAGATTAGTCCAAGCTGCAACTTTATAGTCTTTTAATGAAGTTTTATTTGGTTTTTCTAGATCCATTTTTAATCCAGCTCCATCAATTTCATCTGGACCACCCATAACTAAAACACCTGTTTCAAGATCTTGAGCGCTTCTTCCTAGGGGTCCAATAACCGTTAAATCCGATTGTGATAAAACATTAGGTGCTGCATGTCCTCTTGGAGGTAAAAGTCCCCAAGTAGGTTTATGGCCAAAAACGCCACAAAAATGAGCTGGATTTCTGATAGATCCTCCAATATCAGAACCTGTCTCAAAACCCGTCAATCCTGCTGCAAGTGCAGCTGCAGATCCACCAGATGATCCTCCTGGACTTCTAGTTAAATCCCAAGGGTTGTTTGTAGTTCCATAAATATCATTATAACTTTGGAAATCTGCAAGATTATAAGGAACATTAGTTTTACCAAAAATAATTGCTCCAGCACTCTTTAACCTTTCTATAGATAAAGCATCTTTAGGTGCGATATTATTTTTTAAAGCAGGGTTTCCTCTTGATGTAACGGTTCCAGCAAGATCATAAGAATCTTTTATTGTCATTGGAACTCCGTGTAAGGGTCCCATAATATTACCTTTGCTTAATTCATCATCTGCCCTTAATGCAGCTAGTTTGGCATTTTCATAGTCTTTAACAATAATTGCATTTATGTCTGGGTTAAACTTTTCAACTCTTGAAATATAATATTCTAAAAGTTCAGAGCTGCTTATTTCTTTGTTTAAAATCATTTGCGCTAATTCATTAGCGGATTTGTAAGATAGTTGTGTCATGGTTTCCCTCTATTTTTAATATAGGGCATTTTTAACGATGATAAAGCAATAATTTCTCTGTTTAGACTAACAATAGATCAACAGAGATAGCAACCTCAACATCACTAAGGGTGTAATAAAGATATAAATCATCAGAGCTGGTTTGTACCGCATCTAGAGGCAAAGAAATTTCATCATTGCTATCACCTTTGATTTTTAGTCCTGAAATAAAGTCGTCTTCAGTAAGAATGACAGTATTTGATTCATTATTAGTAAAATCATAGCCTTCAAAATTATCAAAATGTGTTGATAAATCTGTTAGACTAAAATCCAAAGAAGGCGATATATCCGAAGGGCTTTTAATGACCAGCCAATCATAACCGTCCCCACCATTAATAGTTATAGAGTTCTTAATTTCCGTTAAACTTGAGATGGAAACATAAACAGTATCATCATCACCTTGAGTATTAATAATATCAGTTGGCAGACTATTTTTTATAATATCTTTACCGGCACCTGTACTGATATCATTAATAATTGAACTATTCAGGGTCACATCATCATTTCCGCTAGAGCCGATATAGTTTTCAATATCAGTTTTAAAACTTAATACAAAGTAATCCCCTGATTGCTGATTATCGCCTTCCCAAAATAGTTTGTTGGAACCAATTTCGGATACACCACCGGGAATAAGAGAAATAGTCGTATTATCTGTATAGTTTGATAAATTTATTGTGTCATTTCCTGCCATATCATGGATTGTTTTGTGTATATTTATAGAAGGTGAAAAAGTATAAATCGTATCTTCACTTTTATAATTTGTTCGGTACCCATACATATATCCCAATGCGGCTATATCGTGAAGATCCCAGGAGCTATAGCTTAAATAGTTTTCGTAATCTGCTACATTACCTTTATAAAGACTGCTTCCGTTTCCTGTAGCAATTCCGTAAGTATCGGTTGTTCTTAACCAGAATGCATCATAAGCCATAACCGAAAAAAGAGTTGTATTTTGAGAGTTCTCAATTTTTGTTCCATCAAACGGATGAGCGAGATTTAGTGCGTGCCCTGTTTCGTGCAGTATAGTTCCATAAGAAACACTTCCGGCAGAATAATCATCATATTTTCCTCCATAAGATGTTAGGAGATAGATATAAGAGTGATTTTCAGATGCCGGATGCCAAGCTTGTGAGTTAGCAGTACTATCTGAAGTCTCAAAAAGGATATAACGTAAGTCGGCTTTCTTATAATTATCCTCGTTTAATTCTGTAAACTTAACGTTGAACATTTCTTCCGTCATGCTCAGGACGCTTCGAACACCGTCCTTAAAGTCTTCGTTTTCAATATATGTGTCACGTGAATCAGCCAGTTCCCAAAAAGTTTTAGAAGGATTAGATACCCAGGGAAGAACATTATCGGTATCGGTTGAAGGTGGAAAAGCAAAGGTAATTTCTGTAATATCAGAATTATTTTCACCTGCCCATTGCCAATCACTTAAAAGTAAAGAATTGATATTATTATCACTAGTCTCAGTAATTTTTTTTATTCTATCCCCATCTGGAATGGCGTCAATAGGTCCACTGGGAGTATTGGTGAAAGAATCAATGGTAACCTTATGAGTCTTGTATTCACCATCAGTAAAGTATTCAAAGGTAATACTGAATTCGTTATCTCTCACATTTGATGTTGTAAGATCATGAAATTGCCATTCGCTTCCATATATGGTGTCTGGTCCAAAAAATAATTTATATTCGTCCGTTTCAAAGTCATAATAGGAATTCTCTGCAAATTTAAGAACATTTTTATTAACATAAAAATAGTCT